>CBDUWJ010000157.1:0-6165 GCA_965370895.1 uncultured Anaerolineae bacterium
GCGCGCGACAGCGGATGGACAGAGGCCCACGCGGCCTGTCCATCCGCTGTCTTTTTTTGGCCGCCCCCCTCTTCCGTGATATAATGCCAAGTCGGCCTCTGACACCGGTCAGGCCGAGGAGGGGTCATATCATGTCACAGGAAGGGCAGCCGGAAAACGCCGCCTTGAACGAGGTCAGTCAGGACGGCGGACCGAAAAAGATCATCATCCGCGGCGCCCGTGTCCACAACCTGAAGAACATCGATGTCGAGCTACCCCGCGACAAGCTAATCGTCATTACCGGGCTGTCGGGATCGGGCAAATCGTCGCTTGCCTTTGACACCCTCTACGCTGAGGGCCAGCGGCGCTACGTCGAGTCGCTGTCGGCCTATGCCCGCCAGTTCCTTGGCGAGATGCAAAAGCCGGACGTGGACCAGATCGACGGCCTCAGCCCGGCCATCAGCATTGACCAGAAGGGGACCAGTCGCAACCCCCGCTCCACCGTGGGCACCGTGACCGAGACCTATGACTATGTGCGACTCCTCTACGCCCGCGTTGGCATACCCCACTGCCCCCGCTGCGGCCGTGAGGTCCACCAGCAGACGGTGGGCCAGATCGTGGAGGCCATCGAGGAGATGCCCGAGGGCAGCCGCATTCTGCTCATGGCCCCACTGATCAAGGACCGCAAGGGTGCGCACCGCAAGGTCTTTGATGACGTGCGCAAGCTGGGTTACGTCCGGGTGCGGGTCAATGGCGAGGTCCGCGACGTAGACGAAGAGATCGAGTTGGACCGCTACAAGCTGCACACCATCGAGGCGGTGGTGGACCGCCTCATCGTGCGGCGGGGCGACGACAGTGGCCGCGGGAACAGTGGTGAGCGACCTCGCGGCAGCATGGATCGCACTCGCCTGGCCGATTCGGTGGAGACGGCCCTCAAGCTGGGTGGTGGGGTGATGATGGTGGCCGACATCAGCCACGACCCGCCCCGCGACCACCTGTTTTCGGAGCACTTTGCCTGCGTGCACTGTGGCATCAGCCTTCCCGAGATCGAGCCACGCACGTTCTCATTCAACAGTCCCCACGGTGCCTGCCCGGCATGCACCGGCCTGGGCACAGAGTTGGAGATCGACCCCGATCTGGTCATCCCCGACCGCTCCAAGTCGCTGAACCAGGGTGCGATTGAGCCATGGACCCGCGAGCGGTCGGGCGACAGTTACTACCGCCAGCTCCTGGAGGCGGCGACGGCGCAACAGGACATCCCTATGGACGTGCCAGTGCGCGACCTATTGGCCAGTCAGTTGGACTTTGTCCTCCATGGTGGGCGGCGGGGCGAAAAGGTGACACTGCACTACAAGACCACTCAGGGCCTGCAGCGTACCTACCAGACCCACTTTGAGGGGGTGATCCCAAACCTGCAGCGCCGCCACCGAGAAGCCACCTCCGAGCACGCCAAGGAGACCCTGGAACGCTACATGGCCGAGCGCGCCTGCCCGGCGTGCCAGGGCCGCCGCCTCAAGCCTGAAGCCCTGGCTGTGACCGTCGCCGACAGACCTATCAACCAAATAACGGCCATGCCGGTCAGTGAGATGTTGCACTGGGTCGACGAGTTGCGTTCTTCTCCTGCCTCCGCCCCGGCTGCGGACGGAACTGAGAGGGGGCTCACCAAACGGCAGCAGATGATCGCCCGCCAGATTCTCAAGGAACTCCACGACCGCCTATCGTTCATGGCCAACGTCGGGCTGGACTACCTGACCATCGACCGCCGGGCAGCCACCCTCTCGGGCGGCGAGGCGCAGCGGATCCGCCTGGCGACGCAGATAGGCTCGCGACTGATGGGGGTGCTCTATATCCTGGACGAGCCGAGCATTGGCCTGCATCCCCGGGACAATGGCCGCCTGCTCAAGACGTTGCAGGGCATGCGGGACCTGGGGAACACCGTCATCGTGGTGGAGCACGACGCGGAGACGATGCGCGCCGCCGACTGGATCCTCGACCTGGGGCCAGGCGCCGGGGAGCACGGCGGTCAGGTGGTCTGCTCGGCGCCGGTGGATGCCTTCCTCAAATGCAAGGATTCGCTGACGGCGGCCTACCTGCGTGCAGAGCAACAGATCGCTGTGCCGGAGGTCCGCCGTCCGGGGGACGGCAAGTTTCTGATCGTGACCGGTGCGGCCGAGAACAACCTGAAGGAGATCACCGTCCGCTTTCCGTTGCGCAAGTTCGTGGCCGTGACGGGGGTATCGGGTTCGGGCAAGAGCAGCCTGGTCGTCGAGGTGCTCTTCAAGCGGCTGAATCAGTACTTTTACCGGGCCAAGGCCAAGCCAGGCAAACACGACGTGATCCAGGGGCTGGAGTACATCGACAAGGTGGTCAATATTGACCAGAGCGCCATCGGACGCACTCCTCGCTCCAACCCGGCGACCTACACCAACATGTTCACCTACATCCGCGAGCTGTTCGCCCGCCTGCCCGAGTCCAAGGCGCGGGGTTACAAGCCGGGGCGTTTTAGCTTTAACGTCAAGGGGGGTCGCTGCGAGGCCTGCCGGGGCGACGGCATCATCAAGATCGAGATGCAATTCCTTCCCGACGTGTACGTGCCATGCGAGGTGTGCCATGGCCGGCGCTACAATCGCGAGGCGCTGGAGATCCGGTACAAGAGCAAGAACATCGCCGACGTGCTGGAAATGACCATCGAGGAGGCGCTGGCCTTTTTCTCCAACGTACCGCGCATCCGCAACAAGCTCCAGACCCTGTACGACGTGGGCCTAGGCTACATCCGGCTGGGCCAGCCAGCAACGACACTGTCCGGCGGGGAGGCGCAGCGCATCAAACTCTCCAAGGAGCTGTCTCGCCGGGCCACGGGCCGCACCTTCTATATCCTGGACGAGCCGACTACCGGTCTGCATTTTGCCGACATTGAGAGGCTGCTGCAGGTGCTCCACCGCCTGGTGGATCAGGGCAACACGGTGGTGGTCATCGAACATAACCTGGACGTGATCAAAGCCGCCGACTGGCTCATCGACCTGGGACCAGAAGGGGGCGATGGCGGCGGCTGGCTCATCGCCGAGGGCACACCGGAGGAGGTGACCCGGGTGCGAAAGTCGTACACGGGGCAGTTCTTGCGCCCGATTCTGGATGGTCGGGAGTACGCGAGTAGCGTCCCCCCTCAATCCCTCCCCTGACACTCGGCCATAGGGGGGAGGACACCTCCCCGGGAAACGGTCGGGGGACTGATGGGGGGGGGAGACAGCATCTGACAGCCTCTGCCCTCACCCTGACAGCTTTTGACAGGCCATCTGTGCTATAGTATAGTCGCCCCGGTGGGGAGAGGGGGCTCTGCGGAGCCCTTTTTTACGTCATGGAGATAACGGACGCCTGCCGGGAGCAGCAGGTTGTCCGAAGGGGCGCGAGCAGACGTTATGCTAATGAAACCAACTCGCAAAGTGGGCATCATCGGCTACGGGGCTTACATCCCGCGCTACCGCCTGCCCGGCAACGAAGTGGACCGGGTGTGGAAGGAGGGGCGGGGTGGCTCGCCCGTAAGCGAGAAAGCCGTGCCTGGCCCGGACGAAGATACGGCCACTATGTCGATCGAGGCGGCACGCAACGCCCTGGCTCGGGCCGGTGTGGACCCTACGGCCATCCGCGCGGTATGGGTGGGTAGCGAATCGCACCCCTACGCCGTCAAGCCCACGTCCACCATCGTGGCCCAGGCAATCGGCGCTGTGCCAGCCACCCTAGCCGCCGATTGGGAGTTCGCCTGCAAAGCGGGAACCGAGGCCTTTCAGGCAGCGATAGCGCTCGTCGGTTCGGGCATGGCCGACTACGCCCTGGCCATCGGAGCAGACACCGCCCAGGGGCGTCCCGGCGACGCTCTGGAGTATACCGCAGGGGCCGGGGGGGCGGCTTTCATTCTCGGCCCGGCGGAGGATAGTCTGGCCATTATCGAGGGCTCTTTCTCCTACGTAACCGACACCCCGGACTTTTTCCGGCGGCCCTATCAGCACTATCCCCAGCACGGCAGTCGTTTCACCGGCGAGCCGGCCTATTTCAAACACGTACTGGCCGCTGGTCGCCAATTGATGGAATCGTTGGGCACTGGGCCGGAGGATTATGCCGCCGCCGTCTTTCACCAGCCGAACCCCAAGTTCCCAGAGCGGGCGGCCAAAATCCTGGGCTTCAAGTCGGAGCAGACCCAAACGGGATTGCTCTGCCCGATGGTGGGCAACACCTACGCCGGTTCGTCAATGCTGGGACTGACAGCCGTCCTGGACAAAGCCCAGGCGGGCGACCGGCTATTGTTGGTCTCCTTTGGCTCAGGAGCGGGCAGTGATGCCATCTCGCTACGGGTAGCGGGCAAGATCGAGGAACGTCGAGACCTCGCCCCGCACACACAGGCTTACATCGAGCGCCGCAAGGCCATCGACTATGGCACTTATGTGCGCTATCGCAAGAAGCTGCACATGCACTGAGAAATCACCAATGCACCAATGTACTAGTGCATACTAATGCACCAGTCTACCTATCAAAAAAAGCGGTAGATTGGTAGGTGGGCAGATTGGCGAACTGGGATTGGGTATGAGGAATGTAAGCATTGTCGGCATCGGCCAGACCAAGGTCGCAGAGCATTGGGACCGGTCGTTGCGGCACCTGGCAGGCGACGCGGTTCTGGCCGCCATGCAGGACGCCGGCATCGAGACGGCCGATGCCCTATACGTGGGCAACATGCTCTCCGGCTTGCTCACCGGGCAGGAGCACCTGGCCGCGCTCATCGCCGATTTCGTGGGCTTGCGGGGCATCGAGGCGGTCAAGATAGAAGCGGCCTGCGGCTCTGGGGCGGCGGCGCTGCGTCTGGGCTACGCTTCCGTGGCCGGGGGTCTGCACGATGTGGTCATCGTCTGCGGCGTGGAAAAGATGACTGACACGGTCAATGCCGAGACCACGACCGGTCTGGCTATGGCCGCAGACGCCGACTATGAATCGATCCACGGCCTGACCTTCGTCAGCATCAATGCCCTGCTGATGAGGCGCTACATGCACGAGTACAGCGTTGAACACGAGGACTTTGCCGGTTTTCCGGTGAACGCCCATCGCAACGCGGTGCATAACGCGAATGCCATGTTCCGCAGGCCGGTCACAGCCGAGCAGTTCGCCCGGGCACGGATGATCGCCGATCCCATCAACCTGCTCGACTCGTCGGGCATCGGCGACGGGGCGGCAGCGGTAGTGCTTTGCCCCACCAGCAGAGCCCGGGAATATGGCAATGGGCGTGCGGTGCGCATCAAGGCATCGTCCATGGCCACCGATGCCGTGGCGGTCCACGACCGGCCCGATCCGCTCTGGTTGTCTGCTGCAGAGGCATCAGCCGTCAAGGCGTATCAGCAGGCAGGGGTAGGGCCCCGGGACATAGACCTGTTCGAGTTGCACGACGCCTTTACCGTCATGGCGGCCTTGAGCCTCGAGGCTGCCGGCTTTGCCGAGCGGGGCAAGGGTGTCTGGCTGGCCCAAAACGGCGAGATCGCACCGGAGGGCCGCATTCCGGTCTCTACCGCGGGCGGGCTGAAAGCACGAGGCCATCCGGTCGGTGCGACCGGCATCTACCAAATCGTCGAGGTGGCCCAGCAGTTGCGCGGCGAGGCTGGCGAGAACCAGATCCCGAACGCCCGGTTGGGCATGGCTCAGAACATCGGCGGCAGCGGGGCGACGGCCGTCACCCACATTCTGGAAGCGGCGGTCTAGGGACCGGTTGGACCAGTGGGACCGAGATGCTCAAGAAGGAACGCAAGGGAATCACACAGGAGGAACTAGGATGAATATTCCGAGACATTGGCGATTGCAGGACCAGCGGTACGCGATGGTTGGCGAGGTGTGCAACACATGCGGGGCCAAGATCTTTCCGCCCCGGGACGTCTGCCCGGAGTGCAGCAAACCGGCCTACGAGCCCTACACCTTTAGCGGCAACGGGAAGGTCTATTCCCACTCGACGGTTTACCAGGCGCCTGCCGGGTACGAGGAGTTTGTACCCTACACCGTGGCCCTGGTCAAGCTGGACGAAGGACCGTTGGTGACCGCGCAGTTGGCCGACGTGGACCAGGACGAGGTCGAGATCGGCATGTCGGTGGAGATGGTCACCCGCAAACTCCGCGAGGAGGGCGAGGATGGGCTCATCGTCTATGGCTACAAGTTTCG
>CBDUWJ010000158.1:0-6126 GCA_965370895.1 uncultured Anaerolineae bacterium
CGAAACTCTGCAAGGTCCGTTCGATGACCTCGTTCTGCACGCCCACGTGCAGCTGGGTGAAGAATGCGCTGAATCCGGCCACCCGGACCACGAGGTCGCGGTATTTTTCCGGGTGCTTCTGCGCGTCCCTGAGGATATCGGTGTCCAGTACATTGAACTGAATGTGATAGCCGTCATTATCAAAAAGGGTCTTGACCAGACTCAGCACATTATCCCTGCCCTTGCGGGTCTTGAGCTGATCCGGCGGGAGTTTCATGTTCATGTGCGTTGCGCAATACTTGACTGCATCCACACCTTTTGCTGCAGACATCACCAGCGCAGTAGGTCCGTTCACATCGGTACCCGGCATAGCCGAAAGACTTCCATCGGTGAGTGCCACTCCGGCTTTCTTGCCGTTCGGCAGTGCCCCGGTCACCAGACCCATCAGGTTGTGGATACTCTTGGTATAGGCATCGAGTGACGTCTTGATGTCCTTGCTGATGTAGTTGCCACCCCCATCTACATTATTAAACGCGTGCAGGATGCTCTCGTAGACCCTGTAGACGAGTTTGTTCACTTCGGGGATGTCGTTGCCGTGCTTGGGAGCCTCATAACACATCTTCCCGACCTTCTCGTATTTCCCCTCGAAGTTGGCGGCCAGGGCTTTCTTCAATTCGGCCATGGTCAGCTTCTTCTTGTCGAAGACCAGGTTCTTGACTGCCATCAGTCCGTTGGCTGCATCCACGGCACCGACGGAGATCTGGGCTACCGTGTAGTAGTTGGCCCCGCCGTTCCAGCTCTCGGTTCCGGATTCAATGCATCCTTTGGTAAGGATGGATCGCCAGGCGACAGGGAGAAATTCAGCGGTCAGCATGCTCGCGATCCAGGCCCCCCGGCGGAGGATGTCCTCACAACATTGAAGCTGCTGCTCGAATGCTGTGTACAGTTCTTCGAAGTTCTTGAAGTCTTCGAGATTGCCGGTCTTGGGTCCGACCTGCTTTTTAGTGCGGGGATCGAAGCCATTGTTCATCGTCAACTCGAGCACCTTGCCCAGGTTGGGTTGACCTTCCACCGGATGACCGGTCTCGTAGGGGATGTAGCTTCCCACACAAGCCCCGACACAGGTGCGTCTGGCTTTTTCGAGAGTAAGATCGCCCGCCTTGGAGTTGGTCCAGAGATGCAAAGCCCGCTTTATCATCACATTACCGTTCACGAACTGAGGCATGCCAACACCGGTGCCGATGACATCGAGGACCTTTTCCAGGAATTTGCCGCTCATCCTCTCCGTGTAGACGCATGTCAGCGGAGGCTGTGGCAGGCTGAGATAGCCTGATGCCTCCAGAATATGGTAGTCCATTTCCGCGGTGGCATCTTCACCATCCTCGGTATAGCCCCCGAGGGAGATGCTCTGGCCCAGGTCGGCAGAGTTCTGCAAGGCGACTTGCTCTCCGTAGTAATAGCCGATTTCGTTCAGCTTGATGAAGAGATTCTTGAGCATGAAGGTTGCTTCGTCAGGGCCGATCAGCCCGGCAGCCTTGTCGCGCTGATAGAAGGGCTCGAAGTTCTGGCCCAGGTAGGCCTCGGAGTAACCGCAGCCGACCTGCTCGATTTCCGCGCAGAGGTGACAGAAGAAGTGGGCCTGGATGGCTTCTCTCAGGTTTCTGGCCGGATGCTCGGGCACCCACTCGCAGGTCTCGGCAATCGCGATCAGCTCCGCCTTACGGGTGTCATCCTTTTCCTCTGCGGCCATTTCACGGGCCAGTTCGGCATAACGATGGGCGAACCGGACAATCGCCCGCATCGTGATGAGGGCTGCCTCATAGAAGTACAGCTTGGAGGCATTCGGCAAGCGCATCTCGAGGGACATCTGCCGCTCCTCGACTTCCTTGATCATGCTGGCAATCCCTTCGTTATAGACCCTGGGGTAGTTCAGGTTGCCGCCGCCACCCGGCCAGCTGAAGAACTCAACAATGAGGCCGGCCTTATAGACCGGGCGCGGATCAAATCCATACCTCTTCTCAAAGATCTCAAGCGTCCGGGGCCTCAGTGAACGCTTGTCCCAGTAATTGAGCGCCCATTCGTTGGCCTTCCGATCTTCCGGGGTCTTTGACTTTTCAACGGTGTTCTCTTCTTTCATCCAATCCACGTTCCATTCCGGATAGGTATAGATGCCGTTGACGGTACTCGCCATGCTGCCCGCAAAGAGGTTGTCGTCGATGTACAGCTTTTTCCTCTCCAGCAGGGTTGCCATGAATTTGGCTCTACGGATGATCTGCTGGTAGCCAGCGGTGTCCTCGTACACCTCTGCCATGACCCTGACCCGTTCAAAATCAATCTCCTGAGGAGTGCTCCTGAGTTGCTCTTTCAGTCGATCGATTCGGTCGTTATCGGCCTTGACGCGGCCTGTGTTTGCTTTTGAAACATTTGCCTCTGTCATCTTGGTTTCTCCTTTTTTTGTTGATGCTCGATACGGCATCATATTGGGTATGTCAGTTTTTTCCAGTCAACTCTTCAACAGAATGTGTTCGTCAGTCGCTTCTCGGAAGTTTCATGTCATATGGTTCTCCCTTCGTCACTGGATCAGAAGAACACCAGCCATACCTTCCAGTCAGGCCGGATTGCGCCAGCCCCCCAGATCCGCGACCAGGCGATCCGCTTCGCTTGGGCCCCAGGTGCCGGGCGCATATTCGTACACGGGCGTGACGTTGTCCAGAATCGGTTCAACAACGGCCCATTGTCCGTCCACGATGTCATCGCGCACAAAGAGTACGTGATCGCCTTCCATGGCATCGCCCAGCAGCCGGGCATAGGCATCCAGCAGGTCAACGTCTGCGTCCTTGACCGCCTCCAGCTCGACGGGCTTGATGCCCGCGCGCTTGCCCGGGCGTTTGGCCTGGGCGCCCAAGGTGATCGATATCTCGGGGCCGAGGCGAAAACGAAAGAAGTTGCGCTTTTCGTCATAGGGTACAAAGGGCGGGCGCTTTAACGTCACGTACGCTTCTTTGAGGGTCGTCGGCAGCAATTTTCCGGCACGGATGACCCATGGCACGCCGTGCCAGCGCCACGAATCAATTTCAAAACGCACAACGGCAAAGGTCTCGACCTGTGAATCAGGCTTGACCCCGGGCTCAGCCCGGTAGCCCTGGAACTGGCCCCGCACAACACCCTCGGGTTTGAGAGGAGCGATGGCGCGGAAGACTTTGGCTTGCTCGTCATGCAGAGACCGTGCTTCCAGCGTCGCGGGCGGCTCCATTGCGAGCAAGGACACAACCTGGAACAGGTGGTTTTCGATGACGTCGCGTATCGCACCCGTGGCATCATAGAAGCTCCCGCGTCCCGCCACGCCGAAATCCTCCGCCATCGTGATCACGACACTGTCTACATAGTGGCGATTCCAGATAGGTTCAAGAAAGGTGTTCGCAAAGCGAAAGACCAAAAGATTCTCGACCGCCTCCTTGCCAAGAAAGTGGTCCATGCGGTAGATCGAGTCTTCGGGAAACACAGAATGGATGGTGTCATTCAGCGCCTGCGCCGAAGCGCGGTTGTTGCCAAACGGTTTTTCAATCACGACGCGCGCATTCTGCGCCAAGCCCGCCCGTCCGAGCTGCTGGACGACGGTGCCAAACAAGAAGGGTGGAATGGCAAGATAGTGCGTCGCGGATAACGCTCCGCCCAGCTTTTCTTTTAGGCGGGAATAGGTCGTCTCATCGGCATAGTCGCCGCTCACATAGTCAAGTCGCTCGGCGAGCCGGCTGAACGCTGTTTCATTCACGCCACCTCCATAGTCCCTGAGCGAGTCGCGCGCGCGCTCAATGAACTGGTCGCGCCGCCACGGTGATCTGCCCACACCGACGACAGGCAGATTGAGCTGGCCCGATTCGAGCAGAATCATCAGCGCGGGAAAGGTCTTTTTGTAAGCCAGATCGCCCGTTGCGCCAAAGAGGACGAGCGCATCAGATTGTTGCTGGTTGTTCATGTCGCTCCTTGCTCTCCTTCAACTCAGGGAGACCATCTCATGTGACATCATGCCCCCTGCGACGGTTCGGGCGTCGAACCCGTTCTGCACCAGGATACGCGTCGCGTAATAGGCACGCTGCCCGGAGCGGCAGACGACGTGGATCTCGCGGTCGTGTGGGAGTTCGTCGAGGCGCGCTCGGAGTTGATCCAGTGGGATGTTGACGGCGCCCAGCGCCTGCTCCACGGCAAGTTCTTCCGGATGGCGAACGTCCAGCAGGAACCTGGATTCTTTGAAATCCCAGTGGCTGAGCGGCATGTCGCCGCGCAGGACATCGGCCGCGACCATGCCCGCAAAGTTGATGGGCGATTTGGCGCTGCCAAACTGGGGAGCGTAGCACAGCTCGGCTTCCTCCAGGTCGTATATGGTCCCGCCCAGTTGGATGGCCATCGCACAGGCATCGATCCGCTTGTCCACCCCGTCCCAGCCGACCGCCTGCGCCCCGAGGAGGCGCCCATCAGACTTGCGGAAGATGATCTTCATCGCCAAGTACTGGGCGCCCGGGTAGTATCCGGCATGCGAATTCGGGTAGAGGTAGATCTTTTCATAGTCGGTCTGGCCCAGGCGCACCAGCGTTTTCTCGCTGACGCCGGTCCAGGCAGCCGCGCCGTCAAAGAGCCCGATGATGGCGGTGCCCTGGGTGCCACGGAAACGGGAATCGCGCCCGGCGATCACATCGGCCGCGATGCGGCCCTGCCGGTTGGCCGGCCCGGCCAGCGCGACGAGCGACCACTGGCCGGTGCCGAAATCCTTGACCTCGACCGCGTCCCCGACGGCAAAGATGTCCGGGTCGCTGGTGCGCATCTGGTCGTCTACGCGGATCCCGCCGCGCTCGCCAATCTCCAGCCCGGCGTCTTTGGCCAGCCAGCTCTCCGGACGCACGCCGATTCCGAGGACCACGATGTCTGCCGGATACGCCTGGCCGGATGCGGTCAGGACCTGGAGCGAGCCGTCCGCCTGCTGGAAGCCAGCCGCCCCATCATTGAGGACGAGGTGGACACCATTGTTGCCGATGTGGCGCTCCACGTAGCGCGCCATTTCCAGGTCGAGTGGGCCCATGACCTGGTCTCCCCGCTGGATAAGCGTCACTTGAAGGCCAAGGTGGACCATGTTCTCCGCCATCTCGAGGCCGATGAACCCGCCGCCGATCACCACCACCCGCCTGGCCGGCACCACGGTCTGATAGCCCGTATAGGTGTGCATCCCGGTGGAATAGGGGTCATGCCCCTCAAGCCATTGCCTGATCTCCCGAACATCTGGCACCGTCCTCACCTTGAATACACCCGGCAGGTCGATTCCGGGCATGGGCGGGCGGATCGGTTTCGCTCCGGGAGAGAGGACAAGCTTGTCGTAGGACTCGGTGGTCACCTCACCCGTGGCGACGTTCCGCAGCTCCACCGTCTTTTTTCCTGGCGAGATGCGGATGGCTTCACAGAGGGTGCGCACGTCAATTGCGAACAGCTCGCGGAACGCTCTTTCATCCGCTACCAGGAGGCTCGACTCTCGGGGGATCACGCCCCCGACATAGTAGGGCAGCCCGCAATTGGCGTAAGAAACGTACGGCCCGCGTTCCACCATGATGATTTCCGCATTTTCGTCCAACCTGCGCAACCGTGCCGCACACGATGCGCCGCCGGCAACACCGCCAACGATGATGACTCTCATCTGTTTTGCCTCCAAGGGAGCATTTCCGGATCGAGATTACAGGTCCAGGGTACTGCTGAGTATGTCCAGCTCTCCCTCAGAAGGAAGCCAGACCAGCTCGGCGTCAAGGCTGTAGGTCCATGGAGCGGAGTTCTTCCAGCCGTTCCGCATTCGCTTGCCGTGATAGATGCTTTCGGGGTCATCCACCTTGTCCCCTTCAAAACCATCAATAATGTTGTGCAGGTTCGCAAAGCCAGCCTTGGCAAGCGCATTGACCGCCATTGCACTACGGCCACCAGACCGGCACATGACCAGGATCGGTTCATCCGGTTTGAAGCGGTCTTTTACGTGAGCGACGAAATCGGCATTGACCACCACAGAATAGTTACCCTTGCCGGCATCCCAATTGTAGGTGGGGAAGGCAAGGGGAACGTTCGCCGCCATCTCCGCATGGCCGATTAATACGTACTCTTCGAAAGTGCGCACGT
>CBDUWJ010000159.1:0-6120 GCA_965370895.1 uncultured Anaerolineae bacterium
CACCAGGCCGGGGACTGGCGGGTGATCTCGGGCAGCAGGTCACCGGTCACCCGCAGCGTCTCTGGATCGGCCACGTGGACCGTGTAGGCGATGATGTACAGCTCGTCGCGTAACGGATTGTAGACCGGGACGCCCGATTGCGGCACATCGCCCAGTTTGCCCAATGTGACAGCATCGTAGACGCGAATGCCAGCCGCGCCCCTGGCGGCCGTGTCCTCGGGCATCGTCGCATATACCCGGTTGCCCACGTAGAAACGGTCCCGAGTGCTGTCCAGGGCCACAGAGCCACCGGGCGACACGGAACCCACCACCGTCAGCGAAGCCGTGTCCACGACGGTGAGGTCACCCTCGTCAAACCGAGGGGAAACGTACAACCGGCCCCGATCTGCGTCAAGGATCAGATGACCAGCCGCAGGCAGTGTCGCTAGCTCATCATAAGTGGCAACGTCGAGGACGTGCAATTGAGCGTCGGTATCGGTGATGTACAGGCGCCCAGCGGCGCTGTCCAGAAGCAGGTCAAGCAACTCGGCACCGGGATGAGCCAAGGGGATCCGAGCCAGCAGGTCGGGCAGCGGGCCGGGCTGGGCGGTGGGCAAGGGCAGCGAGGTGGAGGGCGGGATGGATCTGGGTGTGGATGTGGGTTCAGCGCCGGCTCGTGGCGCTGGGGTGCTGGTATGCCGGGGTGTGTTCACGGCCGCCGTTGGCGCGGCGCTGGGAGTGGCGCAGGCGGTCAGAAGGAGGAGCGCCACAAACAACCAGGGCATAAAACGTGTGGCCCTGCCCATCCGTCTCACTGTGCAGCCTCTTGTGCCTCGAAAGCGCCCCTTATGCCCCCCCGACTGCGGGGGGAAAGTCTACGCGCTCCTGGCGGTGGCATCTACCCTTGCACCAGCGGAGCCAGTTCTTCACGCAACGTGGCCAGCGCCTGTTGTATCCGCTCCTGGTTCTCGGGCAGATTCGGCCACAGGCTGGCCCCCGACGGATGGGGCAAAGGCAAGACGTAACGCCCCTCCACCTCAAAGACACGACCCACGGCCTCGTCCAGGCGGAGCTTTTGGCCAAGCAGCGTCTCGATGGCCAGGCCGCCCACGGCCAGCAGCACCCTGGCCTGTACCAGAGCCAGCTCGCGGTCGAGAAAGGGCCGGCAGAGTTTTTGCTCGGCGCGGCTCGGCTTGCGGTCGCCCTTGCCCTTGGGATGCTTGCCGGGGTAGCACTTGGTCACAGCGGTCATATAGTAGCGGCTGCGAAAGCTGGTCTCATCGAAGCCGGCCTGGGCCAGCCACTGGAAGAGCCGCCGCCCCGACGAAGCGTTAAAGGGACGCTGGGCCTGGACCTCGGTCACGCCTGGCGCCTGGCCCACTAGCATCAAGGGTGCCGGCGCCGGACCAGAATAGATGGCCCCGGGGGTGATGGCGTATCCCGCCTCCAGACACTTATGGCAGGTCCGCATCGTTCGACTGAGGGTTTGTATGGAATCGCCCTCGATGGCGACGGCCTGGACCGCCACCTGCTCAGCGGTCACCGGCTAGTCCTCTCCCTCATCTTGGTTCACCACGCGGACCGTAGATACCAACTCGCTGAGCAAGCTGGCCGACACCGAACAGTACTTTTCCTCGGAGAGGCGCACGGCGTCCCTCGCTGCCTTTTCGGATATGTTTGGGCCTGTTATCACCCATTCCACTTCGATCTTTTCGATGGTCCAGGGTGGCTCGGGCGCGTTTTGCTTGCTGACCTTGACCTCGATGCTGGAGATCGTTTTGCGCTTCTTCTCCAGGATGCGCACCACGTCAACGCCAGCGCAGCCCACGAGTGAGACCAGCAACAGCTCGGGCGGTTTGAACCCCTGCCCATGCGGGTCGGTCACCACGACGTGACCTGCCTCGTCGGCGGCCAGAAACTGCTGACCACCTGTCCATTTCACGTTAATGCCAGCCATGTACCCTCCAATGCACGATTAGAATGCACAATGCACAGCTCACAGTGCATAATGCGGGATTCTCGAACCCACGCCCTCGGTTCCACCCCTGTCAGGGGGTCAGGAATACCATGCCGACGCCGTGGGCTTCGAGGGCCTCCTCGGCATAGTAGCGCACCAGGTAGCTGGAATCCTCCAGCGCGCCAAAGAGCGGTTCAATGGCGCGCTGAGACCGGATGCGGCCCAGGGCTCGCACGGCCAACAACCGGGCGTGGGGACTCTCGTCTGCGAGGACCTCGGTCAGAGCCTCGACGGCTGTCTCGCCGATCATGGCCAGCGCATCGGCGGCGATACCGGCGACGAAAGCGCTCTCCTCGGCCAGCCGGGTGGCCAGTGCCGGTGCCGCCGTGCCATTCCCGATTCGGCCCAAGGCCAGGGCCGCGCAGGCCCGAACATCGGGATCAGGGTCAGCCAGCACGCCGACGAGGGGCTGCACAGCACCGTCCCCGCCGACCTCGGCCAGGGCCCTCGCGGCCCACCAACGGGCGTCGGCATCATCCGTAGCCAGCATGGCCATCAGCGGCTCGATGGCTGCTGGGCCGGTTCGGCCCAGGGCGAGCGCAGCCGTTTCGCGGGCCTCGTCGTCGCCCGAGATGAGCGTTCTCAACAGTGCGTCCAGTTCCTGGATTTCCATTAGCGCCCTTTCAGCGCCGAGCACGCCGGCAAACCAATCGTCGGTGGGCAGGGCCGGCACACGCACCAGGTGGGCCGGACAACGACAGTCTGAGGCCCCGAAGCGCGCGGCCACGATCTGCGCATCGGGCAGGCGGCGCAGCGCGGCGGCCCAGGCACATTCCAGCCGACGCTCAGAGGCACGGATCCAGGCAGCGCCCCAGGTGGCATGCTCTCGCAAATGGTCCACGTGCCAGTGGGCCCGTTTGCCGGCGCCCAGACGGCGCTGGTGCCGCGCCAGTCGGGCCGGCAGCCCGCCAGGTCCCAGGGCGCTGCCCACATAGAGGTACCACCCCGCCGGGAACTCGAACTTTCCGAGTCGCCCGACAGAGGTGTGTTGCGGAGTGTCCAGCCACAGCGCCAGCACGTAGGTCCCAGCTACACCCAAAGCCCCTGATCCTGTACGAAAAGTGGCCTGTTATCTGCGCGCAGGCGCAGAACCGCAGGCAGCCGCAGTATAGCAGATTTCGGGGTGGCTGGCAACAGTCATGGCGCGCTGATTCAAAGACGAGCACGCAGGTGTGCACTGAGAGGGTTTTGTGGTATAATTGGGATGGCTGGAAGGCGGATTGAGGCGCGAAATGGCGGTATTGATGATTCACGCCAAGCCTTGGAGGCGCGAGGGCGGTAAGGCTCAGGCGTGGGTTGTAATAGATCTGCCCACGGCTTGAATCGCCCCAGTTACCGTGGCGATCGAGGTGATAGCGCATCTTGGACGCCAGGTCGGGGTTTCTATCTGTGAGTGCTAGCCACCCGATCCTGTGGTATGCTCCTGGAGATGTTGCTTACGTTGGGCGGCTGTCCTGGCCGCCGAAACTGCACGCTGATCGAGTGAGAGTCCAGCTTGAAGCAACGGAGGACTGGCAGTCCTTGAAGGACTGCCAGTCCTGAAAGACCGATTTCAGGCAAGTGTTTCCGTCCTAGAGGCATCACCGTTCGGACCGGTTCCATTGAACCGGTCACAAAAAAACAAGGAGGTTAGTATGGGGTTTGAGCTTTTCTGTGTAACCATGATCGCCCTGTTGGTAGGCCTGGCGATCTGTTTTGGCGGCTACAGGTTGTTTCTGGTCCTGCTGCCCATCTGGGGGTTTTTCTTTGGCTTTGGCCTGGGCGCCCAAGCCATCCAAGCCCTGTTCGGCGGTGCGTTCCTGGCCACCGTAACGGGTTGGATCGTCGGTTTTTTCGTCGGCGCGGCCTTTGCCCTGCTGTCCTACCTCTTCTACGCCTTTGCCGTCGCCGTGATTGCCGGCACCCTTGGTTACATGCTGGGTGCTGGCTTTATGCACCTCATCGGCATTGACTGGGGCCTGCTGGTGTTCCTGGTTGGCATCGCACTTGCCGTCGTCGTGATAATCGCGACTTTCTACTTTAACATCCAAAAGTACGTGATCATCATCGCCACCTCCGTCGCTGGGGCCGCCGTCATCGTGGGCACGTTGATGTTCGGCATCACCGGGGTCGCACTGGCCAAGTTCTTCAATAATCCAATACGGCACGCGCTTTCAGACTCGCCGCTTTGGACTATACTCTTCCTGGTCCTGGCTATCGGGAGCATTGTCATACAGATCCTGACCACGCGGCCCTATGAGATAGAGCCGTACGAGAACCGGATCTAGCACGCGATCCTCGGCAGAAAGTGCTTCTAGGACGGAAACACTTGCTTGAAATCGCTTGCTACGATGAATGAGGGCCGGAGAGGCGAACACCAAACGAGGAGATCCAGCCATGAAAAGGATGATGTTTATGCCCATCATCGTGGCCCTCTTGCTGGCAGGCTGCGGGACATCTATCTCTGACGCGAGGAATGGGTTCTGCGATAACCTGGGAACCCTGGGCCAAGCACTCGAGAAGGCCAAGAGCATCGACGCCGACTCTACCGTGGAAGAGGTCAAGGACGTACTGAAGCAGCTCGAGGAGGCCATGGAAAAGGTCCGCGAATCCTCAGGGATACTGAAGGACCTGCTGCCAGAGGAGACCGACGATGCCTTTAGCTCGATGATCGAGACGATCAGGGACATCCCCGACGAGGCCACGCTGAGGGAGGCGGGGGGCACGATCCAGGAGGCGGTAAGGAAATTCGATGCGGTCTACCAGGTGATCAACACCACCATCTGCGCCGGCAAGTAGATGTGCGAAGGAGCGTGAATCGTGTTCCACAACCTCATTGCCAGCACCAGTTCCGGGGAGACCGTCCTGGTCTGGATCGAGTATGCCGCATTGGCCATCGAGGTCCTGGCCGTGGCGATCATCGTGGTGGCTATGTTCTATGCCACGGGACGCTATCTCTTCCAAACCGCCATCCACCGAGAGAAGAAAAGGGACCACTACCAGGAGCTCAAGAGCCGCCTGGGCAGAGCGCTATTGCTGGGCCTGGAGATCCTGGTGGCTGCCGACATCGTGCGCACCGTGGCCCTGGAGGCCACCCTGGAGAGCGTCGCCGTCCTGGGCCTGCTGGTGCTCATCCGCACCTTCCTGAGCTGGGCGCTGGTGGTCGAGATCGAGGGACGCTGGCCCTGGCAGCCAACAGCGCAAGAGTGAGTGACAGCCATCACTCTTGGCCCAACATGGTACGACAAGACCCCCTGAGTCAGATCTTGGAGCCCGCCGGACCACATCCCGGCGGCCCCGTGAGCGGACGGCTCGACCAAGTCCCGCCAGGACGCGCCCCCAAGGTCTGTGATCCGCGCCGGGCAGAAAGCTATCTTTGAAATGGGAGTGCGACGTGTCCACTCGAAACACCACAGATGACATCCTTGTGAGGGCAGCGGCGTCGGTAATCGAGCATGCGGGTCCCGCACTGGCGAACGTGAAACCTTCGCGCCAGGCGGCATCCACCTCTTTCGCCGCAGGAGTGGCGGCCGCGCGAAGGAGAGATGGAGCCTGGACGTTAGACACGGACCGCCGAGAGATTTACAACTTACCCGCAGTCGGGTTGTCCTGGCTGCAGAACTTGGTTGAATTCCAATAGGTAAAGGAGAGTATCAAATGCCACGCAGAGCGAGAAAAGAACGGCGAGAGGAACGGCGAGGAGGCGGGCAAGCGAGTCAGGTCAACCGCTACCAGATGAGGCAAAAGCTGGTATCGATCGGACAGGACTCATACATCGAAAATGCGCAGGGCCAACGGGTGTTTCACGTGGACGGTAAGGCCTTGCGCATCCGGGATACACTGCTGTTCAAGGACATGCAGGGCAACGAGCTGTGCCGCATCCAGGAAAAGAAGGTGCGCATCAAGGACACCATGGAGGTCGAACGCGGTGGCAAGGTGGCGGCCAAGGTCAAGAAGGCGATCATAAGCCCCGTGCGCGACCGATGGACGGTCAAGATCGGCGGCGGCCCGGACCTGGACATCCAGGGCAATATCCTGGATCACGAATACAAGATCGGAGAGGGCCGCCAGAAGGTGGCACAAGTCTCCAAGAAGTGGTTCCGGGTGCGCGACACCTACGGGGTGGAGATCGACCCCGGGCAGGA
>CBDUWJ010000160.1:0-6098 GCA_965370895.1 uncultured Anaerolineae bacterium
GCTTGTCGACGACAAAGGCGGCCACATCGCTCAGGTCCAGTTGCTCGCCGGAGCGGACTATGGCCATGGTCAGGTCGATGGTCTCCTGACGGTCTACGCCGCGCAGTAGAATGGCCACTAGCCAGGCCGCGGCCTGATAGTCGGGGATGGCGTCCTGGGCAGAGCCCTGAACAAAGACGTCGATCTCTTCCGCGCTGAGCACCGAACCATCCCGCTTGTGCGCAATGATGTCAACGACCCGCATGTCAGCCTCCTGCACCCAGATTCTGTACACCTTGGCGTCGCTCGGAATAGGTGAACCAGTTGTCCGTGGTGCACAGTTGTTTCTGGCGCAAGAGCGCCCGCTACAAACGCTTGTGTTCCAAGCCTGCCGGTGACCGGTGACTTCCGGGTCCAGATCCGCCGGATGACGGTTCGATCCACAGAGAGCTCGCTGCAGCCCGCTGTGCATAGCACAAACCGGGCAATTGTGGAAGTTTCGACCAATGTGGTATACTGTAGGCCAACAGCGAGGTGATCTGACAATGGGAACCGCTTTGGAATCAGTCGTCGTCATAGGTGGGGGGTTGGCCGGCAGTGAGGCAGCTTGGCAGATGGCGGAGCGCGGCCGGGACGTGGTGTTGTACGAGATGCGTCCCGAGCGGATGACGCCTGCTCACGTTTCGGGCTGGCTGGCGGAGTTGGTGTGCTCCAACTCCCTGGGGTCCAACCTGACTGAAAGGGCGCCAGGCCTGCTGAAGGAGGAGCTACGCCGCTTGGATTCGCTGATCGTGGCCTGTGCCGATGCGACATCCGTGCCGGCTGGGGGTGCCTTGGCGGTGGACCGGGAGGCCTTTGCCCAAATGGTGACCGAACGGATCGGCTCCCACCGGCGCATTACGTTGTGCCGGCAGGAAGTGACACAGATCCCGGAGGGCCAGACCGTTGTTGTGGCTACCGGCCCCCTCACTTCCCCGGAACTGGCTACCAGCCTTGCCTCTCTGACCGGCTCGGATCACCTTTACTTCTATGATGCTTTGGCTCCCATCGTCGCTGTCGAGTCGGTGGACAGGTCGGTTGTCTTTCGCGCCAGCCGCTACGGACACGGGGAGGGCGAGGGCGATTACCTGAATTGCCCCATGACCCAGGTTGAGTACGACCGCTTCATCGAGGAGTTGCTGGCTGCGGATACGATCCCGCTACGCGAGTTTGAGCGGGAGGACTCTAGGTTCTTCGAAGCATGTTTGCCTGTCGAAGTGCTGGCCCGGCGAGGGCAAAAGACGCTGGCCTTTGGCCCGCTCAAGCCGGTAGGGTTGACCGATCCGCGCACCGGGCGGAGACCCTACGCCGTGGTACAACTGCGTCAGGACAACCTGGCGGCCACCCTCTACAACCTGGTGGGCTTTCAAACGAATCTGAAGTGGGGCGAGCAGGAGCGCGTCTTTCGCCTGATCCCTGGTCTGGAGCGGGCCGACTTTGTACGTTTTGGTCAGATGCACCGCAATACCTTTATCAACTCCCCAGCGTTGCTCCATCCGACGATGCAGTTCCGGCAGCGAGGCGACCTCTTTTTTGGCGGCCAGATCACAGGAACCGAGGGATACATCGGTTCCGCTGCGAGTGGCCTTGTGGCTGGAGTGAATGCGGTGCGGCGCGCAGCGGGACGATCGCCGCTTGTGTTCCCCCGGACGACGATGATTGGAGCGCTGTGCCACTATGTCTCCGGTGCGGCGCCGGATCGATTTCAGCCGATGAAGGCCAACTTTGGGATTTTCCCCCCCCTCGATCCGCCCGTGCGCAAGAAGCGGGAGCGGTACGCAGCCTACGCTCGCCGCGCCATGGCGGATCTGGAGCGCGCTCTGGGCTTTCGTTCTCTCGCCAACGAACGAGGGAAGAAATCCTGGCCCTTGGACTGAGTTCATGCCGGTGGCTTTTCGAGGGGGCATCGGTGAGTGCCCTCCGAGAGGCTCAGACTGTTCGCTGCAGATTCAAGCTTCCCCCGCGAGATCACCCCGGAAGCGTCTTGGCGCCATCTCGACGAACTGACAGGACGGGCTACTGCCGTCCTGTGTGAGGTGCTGCTGGTGGGACTCCATAGAAACGACAGGGTTCCACCTAAAGGACTAGTACATAGGGGGAAATCGTTTCCCTCCCAACATCCACCTTCGAGAGGATTGCCAAAAGGTTCTGCCATGATATACTGGACCGTAAGGTGGCTGGCGTGCATCTTCTTCCCGTGTCAGAGCTGGAAGGCAAGTAAGGGACCCTCTCTGCGGAGGCAATGGGGAGGGGGCGGAGACGCCAAACGTTGACGCGAGTCTTTGGCCAGCGGAGACTGGAAACAGGCAGAACAGTGTGGATGACCCGCGCGCAACTTGAATCTGAAGGAGGCAAGGGAGCATGAACCGAAAGCGGACTCTGTTTGTCGCACTGGCTCTGGCCCTGGTTGCCGGGGTGGTTGCCGTACCTGGCGCGCCACTGGCTGGGGGGTCGTCTGAGCGTCTGGTCAACGGGGATTTTGAGGGTGGGTTCTATGCTACGCCCGTGGGCTTTGTCGGGAAGCACTGGAACTGGTTCACCAGTGGCGGCCAGATCAAGTATGGATTCTACGACGAAACCTGGGCGCCGGTGATTTACGACGGCAAGCACTCACAGTTGATTGAATTGAACACCTTCGATTTCGGTGGGTCGGACCCGGACCGCTATGCTGGCATCTATCAGACGGTGGCTGTGACCCCAGGCGAGACATACGAGCTGTCCTTGCACGGTATGCTGCGGGCCCTGGAGGATGATCCGGATCGCGCTTGCTGCAACTACCGGGTCCAATACGGCATTGATTACAGTGGCGGTGCCGATTGGAAGGGCGTGACCGAATGGTACGAGCTACCCTGGAACACCGTGTACCCCCGTCTCTCGCCTGGCTCCATGGAGTCCTATTCCACAAGCGTCCAGGCCACCAGCAATCGGCTGACCCTCTATGTCCGCGTGTGGAAAAAGTGGGGTACGGCCATGCGGGAACTGGACGTCAACCTGGACGGAATCAGTTTGAAGGGCGCGATGCCGGTGGATGTCGACCAGGGGACGAGCAAACCCGCTACCGACGAAACGGCCACGCAAGCCGACTTTGAAAGGGCTGAGGGGGTGTCGGTCTACTTCCAGACTCCGGCCTATCCGGTGAAAGGCTGGACCTACACCGTCGCTGTGGATGGCAAGAATGACGTGGGAGTAACCAGGCTGGCGTTCTTTGACAACGGCGCGCTGGTGGGCAGTGTTAGCTACGACGTGGGGCCGCTGAGCTTGTCCCATGGCTTCAATTGGAAGCCGGCAAGTGCAGGCACCCACACCCTCAAGGCGGTAGCCACCGATGCGGGCGGCGCTACCGCCACGCACGAGGTCGAGGTCGTGGTTGGCAAAAAGGGGCAGTTCCTGTCCAATGGCAGCTTTGAAGATGGCTTCTATGCAGTGCCGCTTGGGGCGGTGGGTAACGACTGGGGCTGGTTCGAGAATAATGGCCAGGCGACCTACGGTTTCTATGACGAAACCTGGGCCCCGGTAATCGCCGATGGCACGCACTCGCAATTGCTTGAGATCAACACCTTCTGCCGAGGCGGTTCAGATTCGGATCGCTATTCCGGCATCTACCAGACGGTGGATGGGCTGACCAAGGGTGCTACGTACAAGCTCTCGTTGAAGGGCATGCTTCGGGTACTGGCTGACGATGACGATCGTGAGAACTATTCCTACCGCGTGCAGTGGGGGTACGAGCCCGATGCTGGCACCGACTGGCAAGCTGTGGACAACTGGGTCGAGATCCCGTGGAACACGGTCTATACGCGACTAGATCCAGGTAAGATGGCCAAGTACACCACGTACTTTGAGGCCCCGTCGACCGAGGTTACCATCTTTTTCCGAGCCTGGAAAAAATGGGGAACCATCAGGCGGGAGTTTGACGTCAACCTGGATGCCATCAGGCTGGAAGGCTACAAGTAATTCGCGCCGACGCCGATTGCCTTACTCCGCGGAGGGACGGTCCCACCCTTGTGGGCAGTGTCCCTCCGCGGTCTTTTTGTGTGCTGGCTTGTCAAGATCGCTCGGCTATGCTATGATTGGGTGGAAACACAGCGACCAGGTAGTCAAGTACCTATTGGCCAACTGGTTCAAGGTTGCCCAATGCAGCGTCGTTGGAGCGTGACTCCGATGGGTTTGATGGGGACCATGATTAGGTGCAATCTGCGCACTGAAGAGGATGGGACTGGCTGTGAGCGATTTCCGGCAGGATGACAGCGAGAGCCCGGGTTCCCTGGATGCAGCCGCCACCGATGATGAGCCGGCTCGCTCGGATGCTGCCCTCCTCGAGGCCGAGGCCCGGCGCATCGTCCGCCATCGGCTGGAGCAGCTAGTAGGTGCCGGATTCCTGTCCGCGGCCGGGACTGCCGCTCTGACCCACCGTCTAGCGGCCCGGCGCTATGCCGCTGGCGAGACCATCATTCGCCAGGGCGTGCCCGGCGGCTTTATGGGGGTGGTGACCGAAGGGCAGGTGGCTGTGTTGCCGCCCGCGGCGGAGCGTGCCCGGGGGGCGGCGGGCCGTGGCAGCCCGACCGTGCTGCTTTTACCCGGAAGCACCTTTGGCGAGTCCATGTTGATCGAGGGTGGGCCCAGCGGAAGCAGTCTGCGCGCCTCTACCGATGCTGAGGTAGTCTTTCTGCGTCGTGCCGATCTCCTGGCTGTGATTGGACAGAGCTCGCTACGGCCGGCACACCAGTCTGGTCGCCGGTCGCGATGGATGGGCGCGATGGCTCTGGGTTTGCTAATCAGCGCCATTGCGGTTGGCATGTACTTTGGTCTGGACTCTCTAAGGGGACGAAGGCAGGGGGACGGACAGGCAGCCGAGTCTGCCCTCTCTGCCCAGACGAGCGACGCCGTGACTATTGTGGTTCCGCAGGACCAAGAGATCTTGCAGCGCTCCGGGTCGCTCCCCGTGCGTGCCGTGCTCGCGGAACCAGGCTTCTATCAAGCCGAATTGCAGGTGGATGGCATTCGGCAGGGTGTGCAGGTCAACCTTGATCCTCAGACTGTCCCCTGGGTCGTGGAGTGGGCTTGGGAGGAAGAAAGCGAAGGCTCCCATCTATTGGCGATCCTGGCGCGTGGAACGGAGGGGGAATGGGCCGTGTCAGTGCCTGTGACGGTGACCGTAGTGCCAACGGGAACGCTGGCCTTTGCCAGCAACCGCGATGGTGCCCGTGCCATCTACACCATGCGCACCGATGGCGGTGGCACCAAACGACTGGTCACGGGTTCGGGTGATGCCCGTCAACCGGCGTGGGGCAGGGACGGTACATTGGCCTATATGGCTGAGACCGAACCTGGCAAGGCGGTGATCCGGCGGATGACGGCCGGAGGAGATGAGAGGGTGGACCTGCTCAGTGGATGGTATCCGGCTTGGTCACCGGAGGGTGATCGCCTGGCCTACACCGCCAGTGTGGAGAACGTGAATCAGGTTTTTACCGCTACCGTTTCTGGCGCAAGCCCGTTTCAGGTGACGGCGGAGGGAGCCTACGCCGGGCAGCCGGCCTGGTCGCCGGATGGTACACGTCTGGCCTACGTGGCCGTACGAGAGGGGAACTGGGACATTTGGGTAAGTGCCCTGGATGCCAGCGAACCCCAGCGCCTGACGGACGACCTGGCCATGGATTGGGCGCCAGCCTGGTCGCCCGATGGCAGCCGGCTGGCTTTTGTCTCCAATCGGGGGGGGCGGCATCAGATCTACACTATGCGGGCAGATGGCTCGCACCCGCAGCCCCTGACCGACTTTTCCCAGGGTGCCGAGGCGCCGGCTTGGTCGCCCGATGGCTACTGGCTGGCTTTTGTGGCCTACACGGGCGATGGCGCGGGGGTGAATGCCCGCGAGATCTATTTGATGCGGGTTGATGGTCGGGACCAAGTGCGTTTGACCTTCAACGCCTTTGACGACACGCAGCCTGTCTGGAGCAGGGTACCTTGAGGTCAGAGCGGGGTGTAGGCTGAATGAAGGCTGCTCGCTGCTGAAGCGTTGTTGACGAGGAGCCGTTTTGCGGCTACAATGAGTGAATGTCAAGCAAAAAGACTCCAATAACTCGGCG
>CBDUWJ010000161.1:0-6091 GCA_965370895.1 uncultured Anaerolineae bacterium
GTCCATGATCGAGGTCTGTCCGGCGATGATGAGTAGATCGGTTACCGCCGCCAGGCGGGCGGCCGCCTGGCCAATGGCGGTCTGCTCCTGGGTCACTCCCTCCACAACGACCAGATCAGCCCCCAGCCGCTCGAGACGCGCCCGCGTCGGCGGCAGGTATGCGTCACGGAGGCTGTTCTGCACGGCAGGATCGCCGACGAGCAACAGGGAGACGCGGCGACCCCGTTGCAGGGGGCGGACCTCGACGATGCCCGGACGGGCCTCGGCCAGTGCCAGGGCCTGATCCAGGTCGCGGCGGTGGACGGCAAAGGGGATGATTTTGAGGGTGGCGACGTTGTCCGTTTCCTGGTTGGGACCGGTGACCACGTGCTGGCGGCGAGTGGCCAGGGTGATGCCGGGCAGCGAGTTCAGCTCCAGTAGCCGCCCGGAGTCGACCTCCAGCAGCCCATCCACCCGGGTGCGGAGGTTCACCCGGCCGCCGGCGGGGCGGGACAGGTACAATTCCTCGGTCTGGAGCGCCGTCGCGAGCGCCAAGGCAGCCTCATCCTCGTGGACGTCGTGCTCTTCCAGAACAGCTACCGCCACGGTGGGGCGATCCAGCGCCTGCAATTGGGCCACGTTCTGCTCACTCAGGAAGATGCCCTTTTTCAAGATCCTTTTGCCATCCGCACCAGCCAGGTTGTGCATCAGAATCGTCCCCGCCGCCTCCGAGACGGCTCGTTCCTCAAGTCGCATGTGTGACTCCTTTCTGTTTCACTTCCTCACCTGTCATTGCGAATCCCCTGTCCCCCGGCTCAAGACAACAGGACAACACGCCTTCCCTCGATCTGGCCAACCTGCACCGGCACCCCATACGTGGAGGACAGTTTCTCTGCAGTCAGGAGCGACTCGACGGGGCCGGCATCCAGGACCTCGCCCTGTCGCATGAGGACGACATAACTGGCGACCGTCGACGCGACGTTGGGGTCGTGCGTGGTCATCACCACCGTCACTCCCTCGGCCCCCAGACCCTGCATGATCGCCAGCAGTCGCCCTTTGTTGCCAAGGTCCAGGTGGGCGGTGGGCTCGTCCAGTAAGAGGATGCGCGGCTCTTGCGCCAGCGCACGAGCGACGATGGCGAGCTGCCGTTCACCGCCGCTCAGGTTGGGCAGCGGCCGGTCCTGCAGGTGGTCCAGCCCGACCGTGTGCAGTGCTTCCAGGGCAACCTGGTGATCAGCCCTGCCAGGCGTGGCCAGCGGTCCCAGGTAGGGCGCTCGCCCCAGCAGCACATACTCCAGGATGGAAAAGTCAAAGGGGATGTGCTCATCCTGGGGCACGAGCCCCAATAGTCGACTCAATTCCCGCCGGGAATAGCTTCCCTGGGATCGCCCTGCAAGCAGGATTCTGCCCTGTTGGGGACGAAGGACGCCCAGGAGGAGACGGAGAAGTGTGGTCTTGCCCGAGCCGTTTGGTCCCAAAATCGCCGTGATTGTGCCCGGTGGGATCTCCAGCGACAGGTCCCGGAGCACAGCCCGCTGCGAGCCATTATAGCTGTACCACAGGCCTGCAAGGGTGATGATCCCCTTGTTGCCGCTGGAGATCATCGCTGTACCCTGATATTCTTGCTCATCATCATGGCCATGAACAGCAGCGCCCCAAAGAAGGAGGCGATGATCCCCAAGGGGATCTCGCCCGCCAGCAACGTGCGTGCCAGGTCGTCGCACAGCAGGGCAAAGATCCCCCCCAGCAGGATGGAGGCGGGCAACGCCCTTTGGGCATCGGCGCCGGTCAGTCGGCGCGCGACGTGGGGGATGAGCAGCCCGATCCAAGCCACAACGCCGGCAACCGACACCACCGCGGCGGTAGCCGCCACCGAGGCGACCAGGACCAGTGTGCGCTCCCGGCCCATGGCTGCGCCCAGGGAAAAGCCGGTGTCGTCGTCCAGAGAGAGCAGATTGAGGCGCCACCGCATCAGGGTGACGATGACCAGGCCGGCAGTGACCGGCAGAAGCAGGTACAGCACATCGGTCCAGGTCACGCCCCACAGGCCGCCCATCATCCAGAAGACGATGTCCGGCAACTGGGTCAGGGGATCAGCCAGGTATTTGAGTATGCCCACCCCGGCCGCGAACAGGGCGGACACGGCAATGCCCGACAGGATCAGGCGCAGGATCCAGCCGCCGTACCGCACCCGCCGCGCCAGGAAATAGGAGATGGCCAGACCCAGGCAGGCAAAGAGGGTGGCTGTCCCTTCCATGAGCAGCGGCGATGCGGCCAGGAAGATGATGCTTAGGGCGGCCCCAAACGCAGCCCCCTGAGACACGCCCAGTAGCCCCGGTTCGACCAACGGGTTGCGAAAGATCATCTGCAACACCGTGCCGCAGGCGGCCAGGGTCATGCCCAGCATGCATGCTGTCAGGATGCGGGGCAGGCGCAGATGCAGGACCAATTGGCGGGCCATCTCGTCCTCCCAAAGCATGGAAGGTGACATAAGGAACGGGGCGGGGTAGCGCCCAACGAACACAGACCCGATCAAAACCGCCAGGAAGGCCAATCCCAGCAGCAGGAGGGAGTGTCGGTGGAGGAGATGAGACGCGGCGCTCGCGGCCCGCATCCCCCGCCTGGGGTGGGAGACCGCCGGGAGCCCCCGTGCATCAGGGCTGCCGGCCGTGGTCATTCGATGTCTCCCTTCAGACTGGGCAGGATGTGGCTCTCGAAGGAGGCATGGCTCAGGCCATACATCTGCCCAAAGAACTGGGACACCTCCTCCATCATGTCCAGTTCGGGCAGGCGCCCGGGGTGCAGTTTTCCGGCCAGCCAGGTCACGCCCAGGATCCAGCGGGGGTCGGGTTGGTCCCAGCTAAAGATGTCGGAAGGGAAGCCATGGATCTGTCCGTCCTTCACGGCCTTGAGTCCCTGCCACTGTGGATCGCTTGCCAACCGGTCCGCGACCTGGGCTGAATCTGATTTGTAGGAGATGACGTAGATCTGGTCGGGGTCCCAGGCAGCGATCTGCTCAAGATTCACCACGGTCCAACCACCCCCCAGCGCTGCCTCTTTCCAGACCGGAGAGCCGCCGGCCAGTTCCACCTCAGTCGTCTGCAGCCAGGAGGCGGATGGCACGTTGAAGGCCACCTGGCCGCCTTTGTCGCTGTGCTGCAGGATCAATGTGCTGGGCCTTTGCTCTGCGCTCAATCCCGCCAGGCTGTTGGCCACATAATCCAGCCTCGATTCATAATAGGAGCGGATCTCCTCAGCCCGCGTGCCGTTCCCGAACAATTGTCCGAGGGTGCCCAGGTCCCGGAAAACTTGCTCCGGCGTCTCCAGGTCAACATAGATGACTGGGATATCCACTTGCTCCAGCGTCTTGCCCAGCTTGTCCGCCATGAAGCTTCGCAGGATGACCACGTCGGGTTTCAGGGGGGCGATCTGCTCTGGCCCGGCCTCCACTTCCAGGATCGTCTTCTCCTCGAACGCGGGGTCCACAAAGCCGAGGAACGCGCCCGGCTTCTGCTGACCGGCGACCAAGCCGACAACGCGGTCCCTGGCCTCGGCAAAGAGGTACAGGGTGTCGACGATGGTCAGACTGCTCTTGCCTGCGACGACGATGCGCTGCGGCGGTTCGGAGAACTCGACTGTCCGCCCCAGGGCGTCCACGACTATGACAGCGCCCATCTGCTGAGTGGGATCCGGGGCTACCGGCGGAGGTGAATCCGGGGGCTCGCCCGCGCAGGCGACAAGCAGTAATCCTATGGAGAGTACGGCCGCGACCAGGACGGCTGACGGCGCTCGTTTCATGTGCTCGACGACCCTTTCTGGTTTGTGCTGGTGCGCTGTTTCTGTCATTGGCTGGTCTGTCATTGTGTGCCCCCTCTGTCATTGTGAGGAGCGCGCCTGTCGGGCGACGAAGCAATCCCCAATGGCATAGGTGCGGGTAACGCCTCTCGCTGGCAGGAGGATGCTCCGCTCGTCATGATAGGCTTACAAGACCTCCAGGCAGCGATCCAGCCAGTAGATGACGGCCTGCAACTGTCCCCTGCGGAACTCGAGCACCAGCCGCCGAAAGTCATCATCGGTCTCCGCGGCGAGCCGCTCAAAGCGCTCGATCTGGGTGCGGCAGACGCCCTTTTGCCCAGCGACGAGTGCTTCCAGGCCGGGCAGGGATAACCGCCGGAAGAAGTACAGCCGGGCCAGGAATTCCACGCGGATGTGGCGCAGGTAGGGAGTCGGCTGGTGGACCCACTCAACAAAGACGGCCTGGCCCTCCGGGGTCAGGTGGTACACCTTGCGCGGCGGGCGATTGGGTTGCGGCTCAGTTTCGGCCGTCACCAGGCCGGCACATTCGAGCTGCTTGAGCTGCGCGTAGAGCTGGCTCAAGCCAATCTGCCACACGGGCCCCAGCTCGTGGCTGAACTCCTGATGGAGTTCGTAGCCGTGCTGGGGCCTGGAAACCAGCAAGCCTAGCAGTGCCGGCTGTGGCAAGGAACTGGCCTCACGAGGCATGGTATTGCTCCCGCTTCAGGTAGTGAATATTCACAATGTGAGTATTCGAGTGCATTATACCGCGCGATGGCCGTGCTGTCAAGCGGGCGGTAGGGACACGTGCCTCAACCGGTCCCTTCCCGACCGCCCTTCGTGCGAACGTTGGCGCGGTCGGGCGACACAATCTTCGCCAGGGTTGCCTGTGGCGCCCTAGCGCCGCCTGAACGGGACGGTAGGCAGTTCTTCGATTGCCTGCTTGTCGAGATTCAGATAGAGGGTGTCACCCTGGAGATGATCGATGGCCGAAACGGGTACTGTGACCTCTTTCTTGGCCCACAGGTGGCCTTCCTGCAGAAGAAAGTGGGTGATGTGCTCGCTGCCCTGCTCGGCCAGAAGCTCGCCGATGTGGCCCACAGGCCCATCGGTGGCTTGCACGCGAGTTCCCGGCCGCACGGCCAGTTCGCCAGCTGGAATGCGCTCCACCTCGACCAGGTCATAGGTCGTGTCCATGGGTGTCACAGGGGGGATCTGCCCCTCACCGCCCTGATACATCGACCAGTCAGGTGTTTCCACCTTGGGAACGTGCTTTTCGGTGAATGGCTCCATCCAGCCGAGTTCATCCCTGGTGCAGCGCAAACGGATCAGGTCGCGGCTGGTTTCCGCCACCTGGTCCACCGGCACCAGCCGCTGGTGCGGCGGACGGATTTCCTTGGACTCGACTACAAAATGGGTCACCGTCTCCGTCGCCGGATCGACGATCACGGTGACGGACTTGCCGCAGGGGCCATCCGCACACTCGACTTTTGCGTTCAAGGGAATGTCCTTCATCTTTGCCTCCTTTTGGGATGTGACGCGTCCAAGATACCACAAAGGACGGCCAGGGACAAGTTCCAGCAACCACAGGGTCGCTGGCTGAACTCGCCGCCCAATATTCTCGCACCTCGATTCAGGCGAGCGGGGGATCTCCGCTGCCCAACTGGGACATCTGGCTGGCTTTCTCCGCGTCGAGATTGACGTTGAGATCGTAGGTCGTGAATGGCATATCTATGCCCGCCGCGTCCAGAGCATGCTGCAGGGCGGTGTTGACCCGGTCGTAGATGCGTCGCGTGTCCTCGTACGACTCTATCCACCACCGCACGCGAAACGTCATGGACGAGTCCCCCATCTCGTTGTACAGGGCGTCCACTGGTTTGTCCGGCAGTATGCCCTCTACCTGGCGCACCGTATGGATGATGATCTGCCGCGTTTTCTCGATGTCCATGCCGTAGCCAATGCCGATGTCGATCTGAACGCGGTATTGGGGGTCAGGGAAGGTGTAGTTGACCACCTGACTCTTGCCGATGATCGAGTTAGGTACGATCACCATCCTGTTGTCACGCGTGCGTATGCGTGTAGTGCGGCTGCCGATCTCCACCACGTCGCCCCAGGTGCCCAGCCCCGAGATCTCGATGCGGTCGCCGACGCGGAAGGGCTGGTCGAGCAGGATGACAAAGCCGCTGATGGCGTCGGCGAGGGTGTCCTGAGCCGCCAGGGAGAACGCCAGGCCGGCGATGCCCAGCGCAGCGGTCAGGGCGGTGACGTTGACACCAAAGTGGGTCAATACGATGGAAAAGCCTACGACCAGCAGCAC
>CBDUWJ010000162.1:0-6081 GCA_965370895.1 uncultured Anaerolineae bacterium
GTGGATGGTATCGACCTCACAATCTACCCCGGAGAGACGGTGGGACTGGTAGGAGAGTCAGGTTGTGGCAAGACCACTTTTGGCCGGGTGCTCACTCGCCTCTACGAGCCTACCAAAGGCCAGGTGCTCTATCGAGGGTGGGATATCCATGGGAAGAAGTTTGAGCACGAGGTCGCAACAGTCGCGGAGGAAGGGCTGCAGGTGAACGACAGCGGCTTCGGCCCCTTTGGCTTCTACCGCTACATTCAGATGATCTTTCAAAACCCCTACTCCTCCCTGAACCCCCGAAAAACGGTGCGGCAGATCGTTTCTGTGCCGCTAAAGAACCGTGGCATCAAGGACTTTGAAGAGGTGGAGGAAGAGGTTATCCTCCTATTGCGACGAGTGGGTATCCCGGAGCAGCGCATGGATGCCTATCCGCATCAATTCAGCGGGGGCCAGCGCCAGCGCATCGGAATCGCCCGCGCCCTGGCCATGCGGCCCGAGTTTGTCGTTTGCGACGAGCCAGTCTCTGCCTTGGACGTCTCTATCCAGGCGCAGGTGATAAACCTGCTGGACGAGCTCCAGGAGGAATTTGATCTGACCTATCTCTTTATCGCTCACGACTTGAGCGTCGTCCACTATGTCAGCGACCGGGTAACGATCATGTATCTGGGCAAGTTCGTCGAGGAGGGACCGACCGACGAGATCTTTGCCAATCCCGCGCATCCGTATACCCAGGCACTGATGGCAGCCGTGCCCATGGTGGACAAGGCCGCCCGCCGGGAGCGCATCATCCTGGAAGGGACCGTGCCCAGTCCCATCAACCCGCCCACCGGCTGCCGCTTTCACACCCGTTGTTTCACCAAGATCGGGGCGATCTGCGAAGAGGAAGAACCAGTCTTCACCGCCGTGGGCGAAGGCCATCGGGTGGCCTGTCATCTCTACTGAACGGGTGCCCGACAACGTAGGACATCTCACATAAGGGTTGTCCTCTGAGCGTGCACGTTCATTGGTCAGATGGCCTCGACCTCTGTCCACTCACAGGCAGGGATGCTCCTCTTGCACCGGGTGCCAGCCGGCTCGGAGGTCGGACGCGATCTGCCCCGTCGATCCGCGGAGCAGCCAGCCTGCCAACCGTGGGGCCAGTGCCGCATAGCAATGCCGCGTTCGCCCTCAAGATGAACATCGTTTGTCCGCCTCATTCATATCGTTTGCATTTATCGGGTAGATGCGGTACAATCACAATCGGATGTCATTTGTCCGCCTTGCCCCGTGGACACGCGGGGCATTATCATGCACTTCGGAAGAATAGACCGGCACATTCGCGGTCGATCGTGAAGGCGTTGCCACAAACGGAGGTCGTTTGTCCGCCAGACGTCATCTGTCTGCACAATATAGAATCCTGATGATCGCTCCCACTTCCTTCTTTTCTGATTATGGGTGCTCAGTGCGCATCCTGGAGGAGGTGAGGGTCCTTCGCAGACTGGGCAATGAGGTGACGGTCTGCACCTACCGCAACGGCCAGGACGTGCCCGGCCTGACGATTCGACGTACCCCGGGCATCCCCTTCCGGGCGCATTCCGAAGTGGGGTCATCGCCCCACAAGATCGCCTTTGATCTCCTGTTGTTCTGGACCGTGTTGGCGGCGGCGCTGCGGCGCCGTCCCGACGTTATCCACGCGCACATGCACGAAGGTGCCCTGGTCGGTCTTGCGGTGGGCAGCCTGTTGGGCATTCCTCTGGCCTTTGATTTCCAGGGCAGCCTGACTGGCGAGATGATGGACCACAAGTTCCTCCGGCAGGATAGCGTTTTCTACCGGCCTCTGCGCTGGCTGGAAAAGACGATTGACCGCCGTTCACCAGTCATCCTCACCAGTTCGTACAATGCCAAGCGGGCCCTGATCACCGACTTTGACTGCCTGCCGGAGAAGGTGCACCCCGTGGCTGACTGTGTGGATGCCGAGGCGTTTTATCCACCCGAACCAGGTGAGCATGCCATGCTGGCTGAGCGGCGGGCCATGCTGAGCATCCCTCCGGAGCGGAAGCTGGTCGTCTACCTAGGGCTGCTGGCGGACTATCAGGGCACAGACGCGCTGCTCCAGGCGCTGGCCCATGTCCTGCGGCAGCGTGACGACGTGCATTTTTTGATCATGGGCTTTCCTGCGGTGGAGCACTACCGACAGATGGCCCGCCGGTTGGGGGTGGCCGAGCACACAACCTTCACCGGGAAGGTACCCTACCATCAAGCACGCGACTTTTTGGCACTGGGTGACATTGCCGTCGCCCCCAAGCTGTCGGCCACCGAGGGCAGTGGCAAAATCCTCAACTATATGGCCATGGGCCTACCCACCGTAGCCTTTGAGACGCCGGTCAGCCGGGAGTACTTGGGGGACGAAGGCATCTACGCCACGCCCGGCGACACAGTATCTCTGGCCCAGGCCCTGCTGTATGGCCTGTCCGAAACCCGCGCAGATGAGCACCATCACCGAGGACTAACACTGCGGCGCATGGCCCTGGAGGATCATCCATGGGATAACGCTGCAGCGGCGATTCTACGTGCCTACGGGTCGGTTTGCCGCTGAGGATCAACCGTGATATAATGCCGCCTGTATCCCAACCGGCTTTGGCTGGCACGCCAGCTTTGGGTATGGAAACGTATGATCCGTCGAGTTGCAGAGCTGTATCATTACCGGGAGTTGACCAGGAACCTGGTTATCCGAGATCTGAAGGTTCGCTACAAAAACTCGGTGCTGGGGATGCTATGGTCCTTGCTCAATCCGCTGCTCATGACGTTGGTCTTTACCGTTGTGTTCACGCTAATGCTGCCCAGCGGAGCCGAAATCCCGAACTATCCAGTGTTTTTCATGTGCGGGTTTCTGCCGTGGAGCTTTTTCGCGGCATCGGTGACTGGGGCGACTGGTTCGATCGTAAACAACGCCAACCTGATCAAGAAGGTCTATTTCCCCAGGGAGATCCTGCCTCTGGCCGATGTGCTGTCCAACCTGATCAATTTCCTACTGGCGCTGGTAGTGCTCTTTGCCATGCTCTTTGTCTTCCGTATGGGGCTGACACCAGCGGTGCTTATGCTGCCACTCATCATCCTGGCCCAAGTCATGTTCATCGTCGGGATGGCTCTGTTCCTTTCGACTGCGAACGTCTTTTTTCGGGACACCCAGCACATCCTGGAGGTTCTGATGCTGGCCTGGTTCTTCCTGACGCCGATCTTTTACCCTATCACTATTCTGCCGGTGAGTGCCGAGATACTTGGGTTCACTGTGAACATTCAGCTATGGGCCCGTCGTCTGAATCCAATGGCGTCGTTGATAGCCTCGTACCGGGACATCCTCTACCGGGGAGAGCTGACCGGCTTGGACTTTTTCTTGAGGACATTGGTGACTTGCCTAATAGTGCTCGTCGTGGGCTACCTGGTATTCTGCCGGTTCAGTTCCGTTTTTGGTGAGGAGGCTTGAGGCCACACCACGCGCGTAGTGACCATAGTGCGACAACGCCCAATTGGCAAGGCGGTGCGGGACACCAACCGCCGGACTGGCCTGGCGCACATCAGATCTAGAAAGTAGTGGAATGAAGCAACCTAAGAAAGTCATGATCATTGGCCTGGATGGGGTGCCCCTGGGCATCATCAAGCGCTGGGCGGAATCCGGGCATCTACCCACGCTTCGGCGTCTGATGGATACTGGCACCGTGGGGCACCTGTTCTCCACCATCCCGCCCACATCGGGACCATCCTGGTCCTCTTTTGTGACAGGCATGAATCCCGGCAAGACAGGCATCTATGACTTTTTGTACCGCAAGGAGGGGAGCTATGATTTCCCGCCGGTGAATGCCTCGCAGCGCGGTGGCACCTCCATGTGGCGCTATCTAAGCGATGCAGGCTACCAGGTCGGGGTGCTGAACATCCCCATGTCCTATCCGGTGGAGCGGGTCAACGGCTTCATGGTAAGCGGTTGGCTGACGCCCTATAACGCAACAGACTATGTCTACCCCACCGAACTGGCGGCGGAGTTGGATCGGGAAGTTGGTGATTACCGCATCTACCCCACCGAAACCTTTACCGAAGGCCGCAAGGAGAGCTTTCTGAAAGCTACCTACGACCTGCTGGACATGCGGACACGCACAGCCCTCTACCTGGCCGGGAGCAAGCCGTGGGACGTGTTCATGACCGTGTTCTTTGACACGGATCGCTTCTTGCACCAGATGTGGCACTACCTGGACCCCGAACACCCGTGGCGGACTGATTCCGAGGACAGGGAGGAGGTGGTCCGCGACTATTTCCACAAAGTGGATGAGAGCATCGCCCGCCTGCTCGAGCACGCGGATGAGGAGACGCTGGTCATTGTCTTGTCGGACCACGGTATGGGACGCGCCAACAACTTTATCGTGCTGAACAACTGGCTGCGTGACACCGGCCTTCTGCGCTTGAAACGGGATCCGTGGACTCGATTCAAAGAGCTAATGTTTCACAGTGGTTTCACGCTGCGCAACGTCCACCAGGTAGCTGACCGTTTGCGGCTGGCCCGGCAGGCTGAGTACGTGGCCGGTTATTTTGTGGATCACTTGCTCAAGATCGCGTTCCTCTCCTTCCTGGACGTGGATTGGAGCCGCTCCAGGGCCTATTCCTTCGGCCGCCACCTGGGTTCGGTCTATGTCAACCTGAAAGGGCGGGAACCGCACGGCATCGTCGAGCCAGGCGCCGAGTACGAAGCGACGCGGGACGAGATCGAGCGCCTGGCCCGCGAGTTTCGCGATCCCCGGACTGGGCGGAAGCTGATTGGCCAGGTGCTACGCCGGGAGGAGATCTACAGTGGCCCCTACCTGGACCAAGCCCCTGATCTCATCCTTCGTCCTATAGATCCTTCAGACATCTTTTTTGGACTGGCTGACTTTGGACACCGGAACACGGTGGATACCGTCTATCGCTACTCGGGCATGCACCGGGATTATGGAATGCTGATCATGAATGGCCCAGGGATACGCGCCGGGGCTGAGATCGAGGGTGCGATCATCCATGATGTCGCGCCTACGGTGCTGCATGCCATGGGGTTGTCCGTGCCATCAGATATGGATGGTCAGATACTGGGGCAAGCTTTTGACGACGGCTACATGGAGCTCTTTCCCCCAAGGCTGACGCCGACCTCTGCTGCACCATCAACCGTAGATGGAGAGTCAGTTGGGACAGACTACACGGAAGAGGGCGAAAAAGAGATCCTGGAGCGGCTACGGGGATTGGGATACCTGGGATGAGAGTTCTGGTAATCGGCCTCGACGGTGTGACCTTTGACCTACTCGGTCCCTGGATCGAGGCTGGGGAATTGCCCAATCTCCAGCGGCTGATGCAGCAGGGAGCCTGGGGCAAACTTCGCAGCACACTACCACCCATCAGTTCCTCGTCGTGGAGTTCCTTCGTCACTGGCGTGAATCCGGGCAAGCACGGTCTGGTGGACTTTGTCTATCCCGGTGCCGATAGCTACAAGGTGACTATGGTAAATGCCACCAGCCGCCGGACGCGGGCGCTGTGGAATTGGCTGAACGACGCCGGTTACAAGGTGGGCCTGCTGGGCATCCCCACTACCTATCCACCCGAACCGGTGGACGGCTTTATGATCAGCGGGTTCTTGTCTCCTGGCCCCGACAGTGAGTGGGCTTACCCCCCCGACTTGAAGGAGGAGCTATCAAGCGCCCTCAGGCGCCAGGGAGTGGGCGAGTTCCAGTTGGCGCCCAATGAGCGCCATCGCTCCACACGCCATCTGGATCTTTTCCTGGACGACCTGACGGCCAGTGTCGAAAACCGTACGCAGGCAGCCCTGTACTTGATGCGCACCAAGCCGTGGGACCTGTTCGCGGTGGTATACTGGGACACGGACATGGTCCAGCACGAAACATGGCGGCTCCTGGACCCGACACATCCCCGCCATGACCCCATCGAGGCAGCCACGTACGGGGAACAGATCCTGAATTTCCACCGCAAGGTGGACGCCGACGTGGGTCGCTTGCTAGAAGAGGTGGATGCCTGTTCCGGAGAACAGGACGACACGCTGGTCGTGGTGATGTCAGATCACGGGTTTGGGCCAGTGCATAGCTT
>CBDUWJ010000163.1:0-6031 GCA_965370895.1 uncultured Anaerolineae bacterium
GCCATTCCCTGGTGAGCTGGTTTGACCACAAAAGGAGTCCAGGCTATAATGACCTTGGGAAGCTCGGCGAGCGAGCATGGACAGAAGAGCAGGGACGTTGGGTACCCACGCGTACGGTCCATTGGTGAGGCAGGGGAGGGTGTTTGATACAACTGCACAGACCTGACCCAGGGAGTGTGCTGGTCGTGGGTCACCGGGGCGCTGAGGCGCTGGCACCCGAGAACACCTGGGCCGCCTTTGAGGCTGGCTGCCAGGCGGGCGCTGACCTTTTGGAATTGGACGTGCAGCTTACCCGCGATGGGGAAGCCATCGTCTACCACGATTTCACCCTCCAGCCCAAGCTGGGCGATCCCCGCTGGGTGCGGGACCTGGCCTGGGAGGATCTACGTGATCTGGACGTCGGAAGCTGGTTCGGCCCGGCTTACGCCAGCGAGCGCATCCCCCGCCTGGCCGACGTGCTGGATTGGGCACGGGGGCAGGTGGCGCTGTGGGTGGACCTCAAACATGGCTTTGCCGACCCTCAGGACGATCGATTGGAGATGACCGCCTTGGACCTCATCGAAAGGGCGGACATGAGCGGCCAGGTGGTGGTCTCGAGCTGGGACCAGGTGGCCCTGGCACGGATCAGGGCCCGCCAGCCAGAGATTCCCCTGGCCGTGAACCTGCGCGAACGTGTAGCAGATCCGGCCGGCCAGATAACGCCAACGGGCGCCCGTTGGGTCACGGTCTACTGGCCCCAAACCGACCGCACGATGGTCGCCCACCTGCAAGAGGCCGGCCTGGTCGTGAACCTGGCCAACGTGTTCACGGACGACTATGCCCAGGCCCGGCATCTGGGAGTGGACTCGATCTCGGCTTCGGACCCCGGCGCAGCCCGGATGGCATTGGCTCAGGCACAGTCGCCCGAACAGCTTCCCACGGGGCACAGAATGCGGGACCGGTGATGAGTAGCATCCGACTGTTGCACCTGGCCGATCTGCACATCGGCGTGGAGAACTATGGCCGCATTGACCCCGCCACGGGGCTCAACGGCCGGGTCATGGACTTCTTACGGCGTCTCAGCGAGGTGGTGGACTATGCGTTGGACGACGAGGTGGACCTGGTCATCTTTGCCGGCGACGCCTACAGGAGCCGCGATCCCAACTCCACCTACCGCCGCGAGTTCGCCAGACGGATCAAACGTTTCGCCGACGCCGGAATCCCGGTGATCTTGCTGGTGGGCAACCACGACCTGCCCGCTGCCACCAAACGGGCGTCGAGCATCGAGATTTTCCGCACGTTGGACGTGCCCAATGTCCTGGTGGCCGACCGTGAGGGGCTGCACCGGCTCACCACGAGGCGGGGAGAACCGATCCAGGTAGCGACGGTACCCTACCCCCTCCGCCAGCAACTGCTCATCCACGACGACCACAAGAACAAGACTATCGCCGAACTGGACGAGCTAGTCCAAAAAGTCCTGGCAGACAACATCCGAGCACTGGCAGCGCAGGTGGACGCCAATCTGCCTGCCGTGCTGACGGGCCATTTCAGCGTTTCAGAAGCCAAGTTCGGCTCGGAGCGGACAGTGATGTTGGGACGCGACGTGGTAGTACTCAAGAGCGTCCTGGCCGATCCTGCCTGGGATTACGTGGCACTGGGCCACATCCACCGCCACCAGGAGCTCAACAGGGGTCAGCAGCCGCCCATCGTCTACTGCGGCAGCCTGGAGCGGATCGACTTTGGCGAGGAAAAGGAACGCAAGGGTTTTGTGGTAGCCGACGTGCAGCGGGGCCAGGCCGAATGGAAGTTTCACACGGTGGATGCCCGGCCCTTTGTCACCATCCGGGCTGACGTCCGGGACGAGGCGGATCCATTGGCGTCGGTCTTGACCACGATTGCCAGGCACGAGGTGACCGACGCGGTAGTGCGCGTCATCGTCCAGGCGCGGCCTGAACAGGAGGGCCTGCTCCGCGACGCCGATGTCCGGCAGGCGCTGAAGCAAGCCTACTATGTTGCCGGCATCAGAAAAGAGATCGAGAGGGCCTACCGCCAGCGGCTGGGCGGCGAATCGCCAGAGGAATTGACACCCGGCGAGCTGTTGTCTCGCTACCTGGAGAGCAAGGACACGCCACCGCAGCGGATCGAGCACCTGTTGAGGCACGCCGAATCAATCTTTCAGGCCGGGACGTGAGGGGCGGCAAGGCTGGGCAAAGGGTAATGGATTTTGAGCAGGCCGAACAACGCTTTCGGGCACTACAAGCACAACAGAAAGCCGGCGAGCTCGATGCAGAGGCCTTCCGCGTCGAGGTGGCCAAGTTGCTCCTGCGGGACGGCGGGGGCGTTTTCTGGATGCTTGATGGCGACAAGGGGACGTGGTTTTGCAACCGGGGTGAGGGTTGGGAGCCAGGAGACCCCCACAGCGAACCACCGCCTCGAGCCGCTCCTGACGTCGAGCGGAAAGCCATGCGGCGCCGGCTTGGCTGCTTGTTGGCGCTGGGCCTGGTCTCGCTGGTCCTGGTAGCCGTCGCGGGGGCTGCAGCGCTGTGGCTGACGTCAGGAGAGACTGCCTGGAACCCATTTCGACAGATGCCGGTCGCAGACGTCCAGGTCCAGGTGATGATTGCGTCGCCGGCCGATGACAGCCAGGTTGCCCTGGGCCAGGCGGTAGCCATCGAATCCACGCTCGACGCCTCTCCAGATCTGCAGCCTGTGGTTCGCGTCGCACTGCAGGTCAATGGCCAAACGGTGGACGTCCAGTCTGTCCAGACCAAGATCCAGCCTGGACAGACGTCACTCCCCCTGTCGCAGCCGTGGTTGCCTGATGCCGCCGGCGAGCACGAAATCGTCGTCACCGCCCTGGGCAGTGGCGGCGAGCCCCTGGGCACGGCGGCCATCACCCTCCAGGTAGCAGAGGCGTCCGCTGAGGCACTGCCCGAACCAGCTTGCGTCTTCGATGCAGCCTTTGTGGCCGATGTGACCATCCCGCCGGGCACAGCCTTTCCGCCCGGGGTCCGGATGGAAAAGGTGTGGCAGGTGCGCAACAGCGGATCCTGCGCCTGGGGAGTGGGGTACGAGCTGGTCCAACTGGAGGGGCAGGTGCCAAGCGCGCAGGGCGCGTTGCTCGTGCCGCAGACAGCCGCCGGGGAATCGGCCGACCTGACGGTCACCCTGTGGGCACCGGTTGAGGCAGGCGTCTACGCCAATATCTGGCAACTGCGCACCCCCGACGGCGAGTTTTTCGGTCCGACGCTGCCGCTGACCATCCATGTCGAGGCGCTAGCCCAGCAGAGCTCGCCACCCAACGCACCGGCCAACCTGGAGGCCACGGTCATATTTGATGGAGCAGACACCCGGACGCGTCCGATGGCAGTCCAGTTGACCTGGTCGGATCAATCGGACAACGAGGATGCCTTTCGTGTCCACCGGGCGGACGTGGAGGCCAGCATCGGCCTGGCTGCGGCCAACGCCGAGCAGTTTGTGGATGAGGGAGTAGCCTGCGGAAACACCTATCGCTACTCTGTCATGGCCTTTAACGCGGCAGGGACGTCAGCGCTGGGCACGACAGCCGAAGTAGCTTTACCACCCTGCGGTCCGACTGACGAGCCTCCAACCCTCAGCCTGACCGTGGTGCCCACTCAGGTCCAGGCCAGCGAGATCTTTACCGTGGTGTTCCAGGCTGACGATGACCTGGGCCTGGACCTGGTCGTGGTCTGGGGGGAGGCGACCGGCGATCCGGCGCTAGATGCGGGGCAGGCATTCACCTGCACCGAGGTGATTTGCGCCGGGAGTTGGCCAGTGACCTGGACACAGGAAGTCAGTGCCACGCTCACGCTGTTCGCCATAGCCATCGACTCGTCGGGGCAGAGATCGGAACCAGCGCAGATAACCCTGAGCATCCTGCCGGCAGAGTAAGCGTGAAGACGTAATATCTGGACCGGTTTTGCATCTTGTCGTGTGGGGAATGCTCGGTTCGTAGGCAGTGATCATGCTCAAACGATGGCAATTCTGGCTGGGGCTCATCGTCAGCGCGGGGTTCATGTATCTCGCCCTGCGACCTCTGGACCTTGGCCAGGTGTGGTTTTACATCAGGCACGGGCGCTATTGGTGGCTGATACCCAGTGTGGCGATCTACTTTTTTGGCGTCTGGGCACGGACCTGGCGCTGGCACTATATGCTGCGCGCCATCAAGCCGATCTCCGTGCAGCGGCTGTTTCCGGTGGTGTGCATTGGCTACATGGGCAACAACATCTATCCCGCCCGCATTGGCGAATTGCTCCGCGCTTACGTGCTCAAGCGCAGGGAGGGGGTGGCCATTGCCGCCAGCCTGGCGACCATCCTGGTGGAGCGTATTTTCGACGGCGTGACCATGCTGCTTTTCGTCTTTATCGGCTTGCCCCTGGTACCCTTCATCCCCGCAGATTGGCGCCGGTTTGTCATTGTGTTCAGCCTGCTCTTTTTCGGAGCGCTGGCGGTATTCTTCGCTCTGGCCTCCTCACCCCGGAACGCTCAGTTGGTCTACAACTGGGTCATCGACCTCATGATCCCCAAGCGCTTCCGTGAGGCTGTACGCGACTTTGCCGATCGATTCATGGAGGGGCTCTACTTTCTGCGGAGCCCGCGCGACGTGGCTATGATCTTTTTCACGTCGATCGTGATCTGGCTGGCGGAGACAGGCAAGTACTGGTTCGTGATGCATGCCTTCGATTTCGAGGTCTCGTTTTTCGTCCTCATGCTCATGAACGGCGTCGTCAACCTGTTCACGACGATCCCGTCGGCCCCGGGCTATGTGGGCACGTTTGACACCCCCGGGATCGCCGTGCTCAAGGCATTTGGGGTGGACCCGGAGATCGCAGGGGCATATACGCTCGTGCTGCACGCTGCTCTATGGCTGCCGATTACCCTGCTGGGGGCGTTCTACATGTGGCGCGAAAGCCTGACATGGAGCGACTTGAGCGAGGCATCTAGGATGCTCAAAGACGAACCCGAAAGCAGCTAGAGTTCAGACCTGGGATCGTCTATCCCCCCGCGACCGGCAAGAACAAGTACATCCGGTCGCCGTCACGCAACTGGATGGTCTCTGCCCGTTCCAGGGGCACGGACCTGGCATTGACGAACAGTGTGTAAGGCACGCGGTTCAGTGGCCGTCGCAAGCCCTTGCCCTTCAGTCCTTCTTGAAAGTCGGGATAGCGCGCTCGCAATACGTCCAGCACGTCGGCAACGGTGGCACCAGCGGACATGCTCACGGTTGCTTTGCTCTCGCCCACGACTTTTGACAGGGGTGCCCCCAGTTTGACGGTGATCCTCACTCGCGTGTATCCTCTCTTCCATGCTCAGACCCTGCGGGCTCAAGAAACCCCGGGGGTCCGTCCTCACGACAAGGGTAGTACGCCGCCCCTACGATGCACCTCGGCCCGTATGGCTGCCAGGCAGCCTTCGGAATCCCCTCCCACCATCTCTGGAGTGAAGCGCAGTGCACGAGGCAGTGGCGCTTTCAGATCAGCGTCGACCACGTTCACCACCAGTACGTCGTCGCGGCAGGGCACCGCCAGGTCTACGACGTATTCAACGCCCGCCTCTCGCACCGGGTAGCAACGCTCCGGGCCCAAGCCCGACTCGCGCAGGGCGTGGTACAAACGGTCCACGAATTCTCCCCCCTCGGCATACAGGTCGTTGATCTCCTCCGCCGCCTGGAAGCGGTCCCAGGTAGTGTAGATGAAGGTCACCCGCCTCCAGCGCAGGCTGCTGATGGGCGGTTCGCGCTTCTGCAACGGTCCCAACTGGAGTTTGTAGTAGCGCTCGCCGGCGCGAGGATGGTCGCGCTCACCAGGAAGTAGATCGCGGCGAGTGAGCAACTCGTGGCCCAGATTGCGGGCGTAGTAGTGGATGGCCCACTTTTGTTCGGGAAAAGCCGTTGTGAAGTAAAAGGCCACGTACTCAAAGAACGCGCCCCGGCCGGCTTTCTTTTCCGGGACGCGGTACCAGCCCCGGTCGCGGGCGATCTCAAAATCCTGGGGGCGGTTCATGACCGCCACGAGAACTCGATCATCTGGGT
>CBDUWJ010000164.1:0-6025 GCA_965370895.1 uncultured Anaerolineae bacterium
TACCGGGTGCCGGCCAGTGCCACCAAGTCCATGCACGGCCACCTGATCGGCGGCACTGGGGCGCTGGAAGCCGCCATCTGTGTTCAGGCATTGCGCACTGGCATCATCCCGCCGACCATCAACCTCCAGAAGCCCGATCCCGCTTGCGACCTGGATTATGTGCCCAATCAAGCGCGGCAGGCGGATTTGGACGTCGCCCTGTCCAACTCTATTGGCTTTGGAGGGCACAACGCCACTCTAGTGTTCAGGGCATTTCGATAGCAGCCACCGGTTCGCCATGACCACACTCCCTGAGTTGGAACAAGACCTTGGTTTCGATTTCGCTGACAAGAGCTTGCTGCAGCGCGCCCTCATCCATCGCTCCTATCTGAATGAGCACCCTGATTTTCCCCTCGAAGACAACGAGCGTCTGGAATTCCTGGGGGATGCTGTGCTGGACTTTGTGACCGGCGAGTATCTATATCACCGTTTCCCCGAATGGGCAGAGGGACAACTGACTAGCATGCGGTCAGCTCTGGTGCGACGCGAGACGCTGGCCCGCTTTGCCCAACGCCTGGGCCTGGGTCACTGTTTGCTGATGGGCCACGGCGAAGCCGAGAGCGGGGGCCGGGACCGGCCGGCCACTCTGTGTGCCACTTTCGAGGCGTTGGTGGGTGCTCTCTACCTGGATCAGGGGTTGGGCGCCGTTCTTGTCTTCCTCCAGCCGCTCATCGAACCGGAGGTGACGCACACGATGCACGCCCACCTGGATAGAGATGCCAAGAGCCAACTACAAGAGCTGGCGCAGGGACACATGCACCACACCCCCCGTTACGTGACGGTGGCCGAGAGTGGACCGGATCACGCTAAGGAATTCACCGTCCACGTGACCATTGGCGGCGTGACGTACGGCCAGGGAACAGGTCTCAGCAAGCAGCAAGCGGCCCAAGCAGCCGCCGGAGAGGCCCTCCAACGGCTGGAAGCAGGAGACGACAGTGCAATAGCCATGACCCTGGACCCAAGCTGGACGCCGGCCGGAACATAGTCAGTGGCAAGCACACTGCTCATCACTGGAGGCAGCGGCTACCTAGGCTCCGAATTGCTCAGGCAGGCGCAGAAGACATGGCGCGTCGTCGCCACCTGCTTTTCCCAGGCCACGAGCCTGCCCCTCTGTCAGATGGTGCCCCTCGACATCCGGGATGATGCCGCCGTGGCCCGTCTGCTGTCTGACGTGCGCCCCCAGGTCGTCATCCACACCGCAGCCGACATGAGCACACCCCAGGCGATGCAGGAGGTTATCGTCGACGGCACGCACCACGTAGCGGCTGGGGCTGCTGCGGTCGGCGCGCGGTTGGTACACACATCCACTGACGTGGTCTTTGACGGCGAACGCGCTCCCTACACCGAAGGCGACCCTACAAACCCCATCACCCCGTACGGGCGGGCCAAGGCTGCTGCTGAAGAGATCGTTGCCGGCCTCTGCCCGACTGCGGCCATCGTGCGCACGTCGCTCATCTACAACCTGAACCCGGCGGACCCGCGGACCGTGTGGGTCGTCGAGAGTGTGCGCCAGAGTCAGCCCATCACCCTTTTCACCGACGAGATACGTTGCCCCGTGTGGCTGGAGCAACTGGCGGCGGCGCTGCTCGAATTGGCCGCCGGCGACGAGGGGGGCGTGTGGCACCTGGCGGGGCCGCAGGCCCTCAGCCGTTATCAGTTCGGGGAGCGGCTGGTCCGCGCCTACGGCCTCGACCCAGCGGGCATCACTCCCGGCCTGAGCCGGGAGAGCGGTCAACTCCGCCCCCGCGACTGCACGCTGGATGTGGGCAAAGCCCAGGCGCTGCTACGCTCGCCACTGTGGGGAGTGGATGAGGTATTGGGCCTGCTAGGGCGGAGAACGGAATCGTGAAACAACTCCACTGAATGTCCCAGGCTGTGGATGACGTTGATTCCTTCGAAACTACATTCGCACTTCATGGCCAGTGGGACTGGCGCTTGCTACCCCGTTGTCGGTTTCAGGACTCGCCCTTCTACCTGATTGTCCAAGGGAGTCATACAGCAATTCTGAGTATCAAGAGACCTGACGGCTTTTTGTTCCATAGGCAAGACTTGAATGCTCCCCACACTGGTCCTGGGCCTCGCACTTGCCAGATCCGAAGAAACCTGTCATGTCCGCACTCCAAAATGAGAATTGCAGCAGTCGTCTGCCAGGGGTTGACTTCCAGATGGCTTTGGTGTACAATCGGGCCCGACGCCCAGAGTCGCCTCCATCTCAGTTCGAATTCGAGATGGGGATTCGATCCTGTCGGCAGTACTCCAGCAGTCCTTTCTGAGGTGAGCCCCTGTCGATGTCGAACGGGAAGAAAGCAGGGAAAAAGCCAGCGCGTCGCATCCCCACCGGAGTGTGGGTGGTCGCCCTGCTGGCCGTGGTGCTGATCTGGCTCCTGCTGGGCAGGGCTTCAGAGGAATCCCCTGCAGCCAGCCAAGTCGCACCCGAAACGCAGACCATCGAAAACAAGGGGTCCGACACCCTGGTCAATCTGGCCCTGGCCTGGGCCGAAGCATACATGCCCTCCCATCCCGGCGTGTCAATTTCCGTCACCGGTGGCGGCTCGGGCACCGGCATCGCGGCCATGATTAACGGCACGGTGGACATTGCCAATGCCTCGCGGGTGATGAAGCCCGAGGAGATCGCCGCCGCCAGAGCCAATGGCACCTCACCTGTGGAATTCGTCGTCGCCCGCGATGCCATCGCCGTTGTCGTCCACCCCTCTAATCCAGTGGACGAACTTACCCTGCAGCAGATCTCCGACATCTATGCCGGCATGACTACCAACTGGAGCCAGTTGGGCGGCGCGGATCGCCCCATCGTCCTCCTTTCCCGCGAGTCGAACTCCGGGACTTATGTCTACTTTCTGGAAAATGTGATCCGCCAGGGCGACAAAGAGAGCGACCTTCTCTTCTCGCCCGACACGTTGCTGATGCCCTCCTCCGAGGGGATCAGCGTCGAGGTACGCCAGAACCCCAACGCCATCGGCTACGATGGTCTGGGCTATGTGACGCCCGACCAAAAGATGCTGGCCGTGGCCCGCGATGCCGGGGGTCCCTACGTACTCCCCTCGGTGGAGAGCGTCAATGATAGATCGTACCCCATCGCCCGCCCGCTTTACATGTACACCGCTGGCCAGCCGAGCGGTCAGGTGGAGACCTATCTGGATTGGGTGCTGAGCGACGGGCAGTTGCAGGTGTCGGAGCTCGGCTTTGTGCCACTGCAGTAGCGCCGCTCGAGATTCGGGACGGATTCGGACTGCGCATCAAACGATGGAATACGTTATACGCAACTCGTTATACGTAGCACGTCAGGAGCCAAACATTGCCTGAGACCAAGCCCCGGCGTCGCGGGGTGGAGTTCGCCTTCGAGGCCCTCATCCGGGTGCTGGGCTTTTCCAGCATCGCCTTTGTGCTCCTCATCTTCCTCTTCCTCCTGCGCGAAGGACTGCCCTTCTTCTTCCAGGTACCGCTGGGCGACTTTCTGGGGACCCGCTGGTACCCCACCTTTGACCTGTTCGGCACGCTGCCGCTGCTCTTGGGGTCCATCCTGGTCACGGTGACCGCCATCGCCATCGCCCTGCCGCTGGGGCTGGCGACGGCGGTCTTTGTGCGCGAGGTGGCGCCGGATTGGGCTCGCGAGATCCTCAAGCCGATGATCGAAGTGCTGGCCGGCATTCCCTCCGTCGTGCTGGGCTTTTTCGGCATGACGCTGCTCGCCCCCTTGATCCGCGAAAACCTGGGCACGCCGACCGGGCTGACCGCCTTCACCGGCGCTCTGCTGCTGGCCTACATGTCCCTGCCCACCATCATCAGCGTAGCCGAAGACGCCCTCGATGCGGTGCCCAGGAGCTACCGCGACGCGGGCCTGGCGATGGGGGCCACCCAGTGGCAGACGATCTGGCGGGTGGTGGTACCAGCCGCTCGCTCTGGCATCGTCATGGCCGTGATGCTGGGCATGGGGCGAGCCATCGGCGAGACGATGGCGGTAATGATGGTAACCGGCAACGCTGCGCGTTTGCCGCTCAGCCTAAACTCCCTCTTCCGTCCCGTTCGCACCATGACAGCCACCATCGCTGCCGAGATGGGCGAGGTCGCCCAGGGCAGCACCCACTACCACGCCCTGTTTGGGATTGGTATCATCCTCTTCCTGTTGACCTTCATCATCAACCTGGCAGCCGCCTCAGCAATATTCAAGAGGCGACGGCGAGGAGGGCTGCGCTGATGGATCGAAAGCTGGTGCAGCGTCTCGGTTTTGTGCTGTTGGCCCTGTCCACACTGGTGGTGGTGGTGCCCATTCTGCTCGTCATCGGCACCATCGTGGTGCGGGGAATGTCGGCTATCAGTTGGGAGTTCCTCACAGCTATGCCCCGCAATGGAATGAAGGCGGGGGGCATCTTTCCGGCCATCGTCGGCACGCTGCTGCTCACCCTGGGCACAGCGTTGGTGGCGATTCCGGTGGGTGTCGGGGGTGCCATCTACCTATCAGAGTACGCGCCCGACAGTTGGTTCACCCGCGCCATCCGGCTGGCCATCATCAACCTGGCCGCCATCCCATCGGTGGTCTATGGGTTATTCGGTCTTGGTATGTTCGTGCTCTTTCTGCAGTTCGGCACCTCCATTCTGGCTGGCTCGCTCACATTGGCCCTGATGACACTTCCCATCATCATCAGCGCCTCGGAGGAGGCCCTTCGGGCCGTGCCGACCGAGTTTCGCACAGTGAACGCCAGCCTGGGAGGGACCCGCGGGCAGGGCATCGGCAACGTCGTACTACCCCAGGCGCTGCCGGGCATCATCACCGGCGTCCTCCTGGGGCTACTGCGGGCAGCGGGCGAAACGGCCCCCATCCTCTTCACGGTGGCGGCTTTCTATCTTCCACGCCTGCCCAAGTCCGCATTTGACCAGACGATGGCCCTGCCTTACCACCTGTATGTTATTAGCACTCAGGTGCCGGGTATGCCTGAGGAGATGCAGTACGGCACCGCTCTGGTGCTGTTGCTGCTGGTGCTGTCCATGAGCCTGGCGGCGACGATCGTCCGCAGCTTCTTCCGGCGGCGTAGACAGTGGTAGTGTCAAACCTCAAGAGTCAACCGTTGACGGATGACGAATCCCATGACCCAGAAGCCAATTGAACCCAAGATCCAGATAGAAAACGTCACCTACTCGTACAACGGTCAACGGGCCTTGCACGATGTGACGCTCGACGTGCCGGCCAATGCGGTCACCGTGCTCTTTGGGCCGGCCGGCGGTGGCAAGACGACCTTGCTGCGCCTCATCAACCGGCTGAACGACCTGGTGGAGGACACGCAAATGTCAGGGCGCATTCTGCTGGACGGGCGCGACATCTACGCTCCGGGCACCGACGTCCCCGGCCTGCGCCGGCGGGTGGGTATGGTTTTCGCCCTGCCGTTGCCCCTGCCCGGCACCATCCGCTACAACGTGATCTATGGCCCCAAGCGCGCTGGCGTACGGGACCGGACCCGCCTGGACGAGATCGTCTTCCGCAGCCTGAACCAGGCCGCCCTGTGGGACGAAGTAAAAGACCGCCTCGAGGACCCAGCCAGCTCGCTGTCCGGCGGCCAGCAACAACGTCTGTGCATCGCCCGTAGCCTGGCCCTGGAGCCCGAGGTAATACTCCTGGATGAACCCACGTCAGGACTGGACCCCATCTCCACCGGCAAGGTGGAAGAATCGCTCTACCAGTTGAAGCAAGAGTACACCATCGTCGTCGTCCCCCACAGCGTCCAGCAGGCCGCCCGTGTGGCCGATTTCGCCACCTTCTTCCTGATGGGAGAGCTGATAGAGTCTCGGCCCGGAAGCGAGATCTTTACGACGCCTCGCGAGCAGCGAACCGAGGACTATGTGACGGGGCGGTTTGGGTAGAGGGATGGTAGGTTCGTAGGGTGGCAAACTGGGGATCAAGGCATTGGGAATGGCTGGGGCTCGCACCGGCGCCTATTGCTGCCTCAGGTACCCGTCATTCTGAGCCGGGCGCACC
>CBDUWJ010000165.1:0-6022 GCA_965370895.1 uncultured Anaerolineae bacterium
GTTATCTTGGCATCGCGGAAATGCCGTTCAACCGGGTACTCTTTGCTGTAGCCGTTGCCACCGTAGATTTGCACCGCTTTGGTCGTCACCCACATCGCCGTCTCCGAGGCAAAGAGCTTGGCCATGGCTGCCGGCAGCGTGTACCGCGCGCCGGTCTGTTTGGCCTCCTCCTTGGCCAGGGCCGCCTGGTAGGTCAGCAGCCGTGCCGCCTCGATGCGCGTTTTCATATCTGCCAGCATCCACTGGATAGCCTGGAAGCTGGCAATGGGCTGGCCGAACTGCTCCCGTTCCTTGGCATAGTCACGTGCCGCCTCGTAGGCCGCTTCGGCGATGCCTACTGCTTGCGCGGCGATCCCGATCCGCCCGGCGTCCAGGATCGCAAGCGAGATCTTGAGCCCCATGCCCTCATCGCCCAGACGAGTGAAGGCAGGCAAGCGGCAGTTCTCGAATATCAGCTCTGAAGTATGGGACGCTCGGATACCCAGCTTCGGTTCCACCTTGCCGGGGGAAAAACCGGGCAGGGTAGTGTCCACGACAAAGGCCGAGATGCCCCGGTGGCCCTTGCTCCTGTCGGTCATGGCGAACAAGATGACATAATCGGCACTAGGGCCACTGGTCACCCAGGCTTTCAGGCCATTGATGACGTACTCGTCCGTCTCCGCGTCATACTCGGCGGTGCAGCGCATATTGCCCGGATCCGAGCCAGCCTGGGGCTCGGTCAGCGAATAAGCCCCTAGCTTCTCGCCGCTGGCCAGGGGCACCAGGAAAGCCTCTTTCTGCTCCTCGGTGCCATAGGTATAGACCGCGTGGCAGACCAGCGAGTTGTTGACCGACATGATCGCCCCGTGCGAGGCGCAGGCCTTGGAGATCTCGATCATGGCCAGCACGTAGCTCAGCGTGTCCATGCCGGTGCCCTCGTACTCCTCGGGCATCTCGATGCCCATGAAGCCCAGTTCGCCCATCTTCTGGACCGTATCGCTGGGAAAGCGGGCCGCTTCGTCGAGGTCAGCGGCTATCGGTGCGATCTCTTTCTGGGCGAATTCGCGCGCCATGTCCTGGATCAGCTTGTGCTCTTCTGTCAGTTTCAGATCCACTTTAATCCTCCCTTGCGTCGTTGCCAGAGGTTGGGGTGTGCGAAGCAGAAAGCACTTGTGCGAGGTCTGCCCACCCCTCAATTGCCAGGTCCTTGACCTGGCATCTCACTCGACGGGTCACGGATCCGTTCTGAGCAGTTGCCATGCCCACCGAGACGATGTGCTGCAAAGTTCCATCGGCCATCACCCTTGGCGGCCCCCCATAGCCCCATTATACTACAGCTTCGCGCATAAACACAAAGAATGAGGGCTGGGCGGGTACACGTCTAATGTATGCCGCCGCAAGCCTGTTTCCCTGCTCCCCTGTGGGCTGCGTGGCAGTGGGCTTTCGAAGAACTCTGTGCCGGCGTGCAGCGGGGCAAACTGCCTGAGCCGGAGAGGTTGCGGCTGCCCATCCCTCTTCCATAGCGCGCCTGCGGTATTCAGGAGATCTCCCCGACAGGCCACTTGTCCAGCGGGCAGCGCAGAGGGCGAAAGGAGTCGGCCGGAAAGATGAGACTGAGCGGGATACTGATGCGGCGGTGATGAACGCCCGGGTGGGCCGCGCCCTTACGGCCTAGTCAGCAGTCACCAGTCGTGTGGCAAGGGCCATTCCTCTGTCGCTCCTTGTGTCCAGTACCTCAGGAACCCTGGCAGGATGAGCAGACTTGCGCACTCCGCCTTGTGCATTCTGCCTTGCGCCTTGTCCCTTGGGCATTGGTCGCTGTGCCTTGTGCTCTTCGCCTCACCAGTGTCCCGTCCCCCGGCAGATGGGACAGGTCCTTCCACTTCCAGTCACACCCTGACCACGACAATAAAGGCAGGGGATAGAGGGTCGATCGCCGGTGGTGCTCTGGACCGGTCTGCCCCGCTGCCTCTTTCCGCCTCTCCCCCCGCGAGCGGGGCCTGTCCTGAGCGAAGCCGGAGGAGCGGTCGGAGGGGGGCGGGACGGTCCACGTGTCTGGGGCGCAGGCCGTCCAAAAATCATACGCACAAAGGTCGCCAGCGCGGTGCCCAGTACCTCGCCCAGGGTGGGGCTCCAGCGCTTGACCGTCTCGAAGAACTTGCTGCCGGTGGGGGCCAGCCGGTCCAGCTCGACCTTCAATTGTTGGGCCGAGGGACGGCGCCTGGGAGCGGGATCCAGGCAGCGGGCCACCAGCCCGGCCAGTGCCGGGCTGACGTCGGGCCGCACTTCAGAAAGGGGCTGAAATGTCGAAAACGACCGCAGTAACTCCAGGTCCAGTTCCGGGAACGAAGTGAAACGGTCGCGGGGGTCGCGGCCGGTCAGCAGATGGTGCATGGTCGCCCCCAGGGCATAGATGTCCGACTTGGGCGAGGGCTGCATCTGCCACTGCTCCAGCGGTGTGTAACCCGGGGTGCCCGCCGCTACCGTCTTGCCCCCGTCCACCATCACCCGTGCCCCGCTGCTGACCGCGGCCCGGGCGAGGCCAAAGTCCACCAGCCACACCCGGTCTTCGGGGTCCACGATGATATTGGCTGGCTTGATGTCGCGGTGGACAACGGGCTGGGGCTTGCGGCTGTGGAGATAGACCAGGGCATCAGTCACCTCTGCCGCACAGCGGATCACCTCCGCCTCCGACACCGGCTGCTTGAGCCGCTCCTGCCGCCGTTCCAGGCTCTCCCCCTCGATGTACTTCATCACCAGGTACTGATCGTGGCCCTCGACGAAATAGCCGTAGACCTCGGGAATGCGCGGGTGGCCGGGGTGGTTGAGCCGGGCCAGCACCTCCGCCTCGCGTTTGAAATCTTCCTCGGCCTTGCGCCGCTCGCTCTGGGTGGCGAAAAAGGGGCGCATTTGCTTGACCACGCACAGCCGGCCAAAGAGCTCCATGTCCTTGGCCAGGTAGACGGCGCCCATGCCCCCCTGGCCCAGTTGGCCGATAATCTGGTACCGGCCGCCCTGCAACAGCGTGCCCACAGGCAGAGGCCCGTTGACCACCGGCTGTGCCCCGATGCCTGGAGGCAACGGGCTGCTGCCCTGGGGCATACCAGCCGCCGCCAGCCGCACGCCGCATTTGGTGCAGTAGCGCGATCCTGCCTTGATCTGCGCTCCACACTGCGGGCAATCTGCCATCACGATCCTCCCTGGGAGCCCTCGCATGTGGAGGCCTCCACCCGGACCAGCACGACAGTGATGTTGTCCTCACCACCGGCCTCGTTCGCCGCGTCTACCAGTCGGCTGCACATGACCGGCGGGGCATCGCCCGAAGCCAGAAGGGCCGACAGCCGTTCGTCAGGATAGACCATATCCCACAATCCATCGGAGCAGAGCAGCAGCACATCTTTCGGGCGCAAGGCCACCGACGGGTAGATGTCCACCTCCACCTTCGGACTGAGACCCAGGCCACGGTAGAGGATGTGGCGGTGCGGATGCTCGGGGACCTCCTCCGCCGTGATCCTACCCTGCTTAAGAAGCGCCCCTGGCACCGAGTGGTCCTCGGTAAGCTGCCGCAACCGGCCATCGCGCCACAGGTAGGCCCGACTGTCGCCCACGTGGGCCACGGTGACCCGCTCGTCCTCCACCACGGCCAGGGTCAGCGTCGTGCCCATGCCCCCGGCACCTTCAGGATGGGTGCGGGCGTAGCCCAGCAGCACCTGGTTGGCCCGCTCCACGGCGTGTTCCAGCATGCGGGCCAGGTCGGTCTCCTCCAGGCGCACGGTGGCGCCACTGCCCACGGTAGCCAGTGCCTCGACGTCCAGGCGGCGGGTAGCCGACGGGTCCTGGGGGCGAAAGAGGGGGGCCAGCTCCCGCTTGAGGGTCTGCACCGCCCATTGGCTGGCTACCTCACCAGCCAGGTGACCGCCCATGCCGTCGGCTACGACAAAGAGCCCCAGCGGCCCCTCATCGGAAGCCTGCACGACCCTGTAGTACAGGCGATCCTCGTTCAGTTCACGCTCGCGGCCGACGTCGGTCAACCCCGCGACGGAAAGCCAGTGCATCATCTGACCATCACCCAAATAGCCCGCCCTTGACCCACAGCGAGACCCCGACCTTTCGATCCTGTCCGCCGTCCACAGCAATCGTCACCGCGACCTCCTGCTTGCGGCCCCGGACCTTGTCCACGCGCCCGACAAACTCTACGTCCTGCTGAGCGCCAGGTTGCAGTGCAAATGCCTCCGGCTTTACCAGCAGCCACTCGGGTGCGCCCAGCACGCGGCACCGGGCCACCGCCCGGCTGACGTTGCTCACGGTCACGCTCCGGCGGGGTGTGCTCAACGCCCGTCGCGACACGGAGCCAAAGTCTACTCCATCGGGCGCGATGCGGATGGCCGGTGCCGTGACGGTGATCTGCACCGGTACGACCTCAGGTGGGCCATCGCCTGGCGTCAGGGTCACAGCCGCCAGGTAGGTCTGGTCCGTTTCCAGGCCCGTGGTGTCGATCTCCAGTGGCAGATTGGCTGTCTGGCCCGGCGGGCAGGCGAACCTGCCGCTGCCCACCGTGACCCAAGGCCGGCTGCTCAAGATCTCGCCGCGCAGGTAGCCGCCGCCTCGGTTGACGATCTCGATCCCTTGCCTCATCCGCTGGCCTGCGCCCACCTCTGGCAAGCGCAGGCTGGTGGTACGCAATTCCATCGCCCCGGGTGGCAGGGCCGCAGGATCCAGTTGCCGGATGAAGGCGTCGAGGGCGGCATCGGGGTCGTTGGGCCACTGCGCCACCGCCGCCGCTGCGGCCTGGGCAGCCACCGGATCGTGCAGCGTTCCCCGGAACCAGCGGGCCACGGTGCCATCCTGCAGGATGCCAGCCGAGTAGCGCCAGTGTTCCACCGCCAAGGCGAACAGTTCGTCGCGGTGGCCAGCCGCATCCCCGCCAGGGAAGGTCAGGGCCCGCGGCGGCGTGGCTTGACCGGCAAGGTAGCCTTCCAATTTCTGGCGGAACTGGGCTGCCGTCGGCCGGTCGGCGATCTCGTGCGCCAGGGCCGCTCGAAGGATCTCCGCCAGGGCTGGCGGCAGGGTTTCGATCTGTGGGTACTGGAAGGGATGGTCGCGGGGGTCGTCGTCGGTGAGCAGGTGGTAGGCCGTAGCCGCCAGGGAGTAGACGTCAGAGCGGGGTTCGGAGCGACCGTGGTACAGCTCTGGCGCAGCATAGCCCACGGTGCCATAGACGCTGGCCTTGTCCCCATCTGGCCGGCCGCCAGCCCGCAAGTAGCGCGTCTTGGCTGTGCCAAAGTCCACCAGCACTGCGCGCCCGCTGTTCTGGTCGACGATGATGTTGCCCGGTTTGAGGTCGTTGTGAACCACAGGCGGTTGGCACCCCTCCAGATACTCCAGTACTTTGCAGATCTCGATCGTATAGCCCAACACCTGCTCGGTTGGCAGGGGGCCGCCGGGCACGAGCTGGCCGGTGTCACGATCCTCGCCAGTCAGTCCATGGCGTAGATCCCACCCCTGGATATACTCCATCACCAGGTAGTTGTGCCCGCCTGCGCTGAAATAGGCGTACAGATCGGGGATGCCTGGGTGCTTCAGGTCGCCCAACGTGCGAGCTTCGGCTTCGAAGCGTTGGTGCGCCTTCTGTCGTGCCTCGACGTCGGCCGGATCAAAGTACTCGATGACCTCCTTGACCACCGCCAGCCGGTCAAAAGCCTTGGTCTGCGCCACCAGCCACACCGCGCCCATGCCCCCTTTGCCCAGGGAACGCACGACGCGGTAGGTGCCGCCATCCAGCAGTTGTCCCGGCTGGAGATGGGTCGTTGAGGCGCTCAAAGGCGTCTGGCAGGAGGCGCAATAGCGGGCGCCGGGCCGGTTAAGCCGTCCGCAATTGGGACAGGGAATGCTCAAAGCCGGCTCCCTTGCTGGCCGAGACCGATGGGTAACATGATTGCTCCTCGTCCGTGGTTCGCACGCCAATCGCGCCCCATTATAGCCCGTCCCGGACGATTTGGCAAACGAGCCGCGCGGGCAGAGTATGGGTGCTGCAAGTCGGCGC
>CBDUWJ010000166.1:0-6018 GCA_965370895.1 uncultured Anaerolineae bacterium
TTGGGGTTGGCGAACACAATCCCCATTGCCATCCACGGGATGGCAGCAGCGAAGGAGAAGATGCCGCCGATCTGCTGGCTTTCGCGCATGGTGGTGCCCATCGAGCCGGCCACGGCCATCAGCGTGGCAAAAAGCAGATAGCCGAGCACAAAATAGATTATTCCCAGCACTACCGTGCCCAGGCTGATGTCGATCATGCCTGTGAGGGCGAAAACGGTCGCCGCCACCGACAGTAGTGCTGCACCAGCGCCAACCCAGACCAGTACCTGGATGAGGCCTAGCGCCCCCAGGCCCAGAATCTTGCCCGCCAGCAGTTGCGTGGGGCTGATCGACGACAGCAGGATCTCGATGGTGCGTCCCTCTTTCTCCTCGCTCACGCTCTGGAGCAGAAAGCCCGACGCGGTGAAGATGGTGATGACAAAGAGAATGGAAAAGACGTAGGGTACCACAAAGTCGGCGATCCAGCTAAAGGGGCTTTCTGTGCTCACCTCTCCGTGTTCGTTCAGGGTCACGGGCTGGACATCCATCGGAGAGCGGACGCGATCCTGGGTGCCTGTGTCTACCTTTCCTGCGAGGAGGTGATCCACCAGAAAGCTGCGCATCTCGCCAGTGTCCGCAGCGGCAAACGTCGAGAAACCGGTGCCGGTACCATAGACCACTACTTTGCCCGTCTGCAGGTAGTCAGCCGGCAGGGCCATGTAGCTGCCGATTTCCTCCGCCATGAGGTCAGCTCGGGCCGATGCTTCGTCGGGGTAGGGAATGAACTGGTCAGCGTACTGGGGCAGATCGGCGTTCAGAAGCCCGCTCTCATCTACGTAGCCTATCTGCTTGTTGTTTGGCGTAAACTGGGACTCGAAAAAGCTGCCGACCTCCCCACCGAACAGAGAAACAACCAGCAAAGCCAACAACCCCAGCGCCGGGATCAGCAAGGTCATGATGATGAACCCAGGGCGGCGGAGGTTGACCACCAACTCCTGTCTGGCCACCAACAGAGTCTGTTTCATCGGACTCCTTCCACAACGTTGATAAAGATCTCCTCCAAGGGCGGGGTTGCCACCTCAAAGCGCTGGACAGTCACGTCCGCCTCGACCAATTGGCGCAAGATGGCCTTGGGTGTTGTATCTGGCTCCAACACAAGCTGGTAGGTGCGGTTGTGCTGCTCTACCCGCTGCACGCCAACCAACCGCTGAGGCAGTGCGTCGCACTCCAGGTTCACAGCGTGCTCGGCGTGTTGGTCCTGAATCTCGTCCAGCCGACCGTAGAGCACGGCCTGTCCATGATCGATGAGCAGGATGCGCTCGCAGACCTCCTCTACTTGGTTCATGTTGTGCGTGCTGAGAATGATTGTCTTGCCCTGCGCGTGCTCCTCCAGGAGCATCGTTTTAAGGAGTTCGGTGTTGACCGGATCCAGCCCCTGGAACGGCTCGTCCATGATGAGCAGGTCTGGGTCGTGGACGATAGCTGCCAGAAACTGAGCTTTCTGGGTCATGCCCTTGCTCAACTCTTTGACTTTGCGTTGGGCGTATTCGGTCAGGTTGACCCGCTCCAGCAATGCTTCAGCGCTCAGGCGTGCTTCCTTGCGGGGCATGCCTTTGAGCGCGCCCAGATAAGCCAGGCACTCCAGCAGTCTATAGTTCTTGTAGAGGCCCCGCTCCTCGGGCAAATAGCCGATGCGTGACTTGCTGGCTTCGGTAACCGGCTGGCCCATTACCTTGATGGTGCCGCTGTCGGGCTTGATGATGTCCATCATGGTGCGGATGATCGTCGTCTTTCCCGCGCCGTTCGGACCAAGCAGCCCAAAGATCTCACCCTGACTCACGGAAAAGCTCACGCCGTCCACGGCTTTGACCTTGGCATAGTGCTTCACTAGATTCTCTATGTCGATCATGGATTCTCCGTCCTACGTGATCTTGAGCTTGTGATAAGCTGGCACGTGGCACACTGGGAATCTGGGCGCCCTAGCTCGCCGCCGCGGCGTCCTCCTGCGAGCGCGTGTAGACCAGATAGTAGGTGAGGGCGATGAGGTCGGCGTCCATGGTGCCCCTGAGGGTCAAGCAGAATGCCTGGCGCCAGATGCCGCGCGGCTGGATCTCGAGCGGCCTGTTCCCTGCCATGTCGGTCCGGTACCAGCCCGGGCTTGAAAGCCCGTCAGGTTCCAATGTATACTCCTGGCCGTCGCAGTGAATGACGCTCTCACATTGGAGCAGACCGCACCGACCGGCCCAGCCGCGCTCAGTGTCCCACTCCTCAAGTTCGTGCGCACTCCCCAGCCAATGGATGCCGTGGGGACGCTTGCGCATTGCCAGCTTGCGTCCGCTGGCCGTGCGAAGGGTGCCGTGATCGCCAAAAGCAGATAATGTGAGCTTGCCCCAGGCTCCCGCCTTTGTCTCAAAGCAGTGGTGCGTCGGAAAAAGGCCGGTGACGTTAACCTCAACTTCTCTCAGCGCCGACAACCAGGTTCCTGGTGCCACTCCTTGATTCTCTCTCTAACTTTGTCCGGTTCGCTCAATAGACCGCACTCATCAGTGAGAGCATGCCCATGGTCCTAACTAGGTGGGTGGTTGTTCGGCTACCGGCCTTTCCGGCGCCGCGCCCACCGGATTTGGTTCGTCGACCGGTGAGCTCCATTCCTTGCGCCCCAGGAATAGGATCGCAGCGACGACGATGGCCCAGATCACCAGACCGTACAGTCCGATCCCAAAGGAAAAGACCGCATCGTCCGGCGTGTAGACCATCAGAACCAGGAACGCGACCACCTGGTTGTTCAGCCCGTGTAGAAAGGCCGCCAGCCACACGCTCCCCGATTTCAGAACGGCAAAGCCAAACACAAAGGCGAGCGCGATGGTGTACAATGTCATCAGGACGACTCCTAGCAGCGGATGGCCAGGGTAGTTGTGGCCCATCAAGATCACGGGGGCGTGCCACAGACCCCAGATCACACCTACCAGCAGGACCCCCCGCACCTTGCCCATCTTGGTCAGTTCGCCCTGCAGGTAGCCGCGCCAACCATACTCCTCGCCAAAGGCAATCAGAAGAGCCATGAATGGCGCCAGAAGAACGGCCTGCAGGCCGGTCATGAGCAAGATCGCCCACGCAGGGAATTCCTCCAAGCCGGTAGCCTGGCCACCGGCTGCCTGCCGCAGGAATTCCTGAACGTCCACGGCCTGGCCCAGGCCAAAGAGGGCATTGAGCCCCATCATAGCGCTGTACATAACGACGAGCAGCAGGCCAAACAGGACATAGTACCGCACTTTGCCGCCGCTCAAACCGGCGCGCGCGAAGGTTTCCTTGCCCGACACGACGCGCAAGACTACCAGAAAGATGAGTCCCCCTACGGTAAGGGCCTGGACGACCACGGTAGCGATGGTCTGGAACAGGGTGTTGGGCACGAGCACCACGCTCACGGCTATGATGGTGTAGATCAGGGCATAGGCCAGGTAGAAGTAAAAGAACCAGCGGGGCCGCTCCTGAAGATGGTAGATGCGGCTGTTCCGGAACACCAGTAACTGTAGAGCGATGGCCACCGAGGCCGGTATCAACATCTGCACCTGAAGCAGCAGGCCAGTCCCAATATTCTGCCCGTAGCCGGAGGTGAGGTACAGTATCAGGTCAAGCAAAAAGGTCAGGCCAAAAGTCACGCCTAGAAAGAGAGAGACCTGTCTCCAGTCAATGGTTGGGCTATATTCTCGGTCTTGGTGCACTATTGCCTCTCTCTCTCCGCCAAGGATCTCAGCGGCTTTCCGCCGGGTCGTGTTTCAAAAATCGCCCGGGCGCGGTTACCCAGTTCAGCCTGGGCCGGACGGTCGGTCGCGCCGACCAGTACGCGGGCGAGCACCCGCGGAGTCTTGGCCCCCCGTCGGCCGATCCCCTGACCTGCAGGACACCTGGCGGCCACTCCTCCCAATACTACAGCGGATCTGCGCAGGTTTGCTGACATGCGGCTGACAGCAGGCCGCCAGACGTGACTCGCCGTATTGTAGCCCTGGCCTGCGGTTGCCCGGAGCCTGGTGGGACATGGTCTGATTCTACCACGTTTCTTGGAATGGGCAAACCATGTAGCCGTCCGGGCGAGGCCTGGTTGAGCAGGCCGGCATTCCTGCGCGAACCGCTGGATGCCTTCAGGCCAGCCAGGTGCAACGCACTTCTGAAGTGCGTTGCACCTGGGCCTGGAGCGCAAACGTGCGGCGCTTGTCTCTGACAACTCGCTCCTATCGGATTTTTATATGATTTTAACTTGACAAATCATGAAAACTGGTGTACAATGAGGTACACAGATACACCCCAGGAGAGAGATTCAAGTTCAGCCAAAGAAGACAAGGCCATCAACCTGCACAATATGGATGGAAAGGAAGGTGTTTGATGAACAATAGGGAAACGTTCCTCGTCGCTGCTGCACAGGCAGCCCCCGTGTTTCTAGACCGAAAGGCCACGCTGGAAAAAGCTTGTGACCTCATCGCCGAAGCGGGGAAAGAGGGCGCAAAGCTGGTAGTCTTTCCGGAAGCGTTTATTCCTGCTTATCCCGACTGGGTTTGGGTAGTTCCAGGGGGGAGGCAAGATGTGCTGGATGAGCTCTATGGCGCGTTGCTTGAGAACTCGGTTTCCATCCCTGATGATGCAACGAAGCAGCTTTGCCGGGCAGCCAAGAAGGCTGGGTTGCACGTTGTCGTGGGAGTGAATGAGCGCAATCAGGAAGCCAGCAATGCGAGTCTCTACAACACACTGCTCTACATTGACGCCTCCGGCGACATCATGGGCAAGCATCGAAAGCTGGTTCCCACGGGGGGTGAACGGTCAGTCTGGGCTCAGGGGAATGGCAGCACACTGGCTGCTTACGACACGCCATTCGGAACTCTGGGTGGATTGATCTGCTGGGAGAACTATATGCCGCTAGCCCGCAATGCAATGTACGCCTGGGGCACCCAGGTTTACGTGGCGCCCACCTGGGATCGCGGAGACGTCTGGCTCGCGACTCTGCGCCACATTGCGAAAGAAGGCGGCATGTTCGTGATCGGGTGCTGCATGGCCCTCCATTTGAAAGACATCCCGGACCGGCTTGAACTCAAAGAGCTCTATCCTGAAGGGACAGAATGGATCAATCGCGGACACAGTTGCATCATCAACCCCAGGGGCGAAATCGTGGCCGGTCCCGTGGACGAGAAAGAAGAAATCCTCTACGCGGAGATTGATCTGAGGTTGATAGCTGCGTCAAAACGGATGTTTGACGTGGCGGGGCACTATGCCAGGCCAGATGTCTTCAAGTTCACTGTGAACCGGAACGCCAATCCCGTCATGCGAACGACGGACTCTGAGATTGACTGAATGAGATCAGGGGATGGGCTCTCCAGGCTCGAACGCCACCATCCGCCTCAGAGGCGGCAATGACGGACTTGGTGGCGCGGTTCGACCGGAGACACGAGGTCCTGGCGCTTCGTGCTGTCCAGGAGCTGTCCTGGCGCTCAGCCTTCGTCGGACGGCAGTCCTGATTGCCCCTGTGTGCGGCCCACTGGCGCGTGAGCCGATTTCCGGACCTTCGCAACCTGGTCTTTCGCCGTGACGGCCTGGTCGCAGTACTATAGAGAAGTATGGGTATTCATTTCTACCAAAGAGAGGAGACGCGAAAAATGGCAAAACTACTGTTCCATGCTCTGGTGGGTTCGGAGAATCCCACCCGGGCGTGCTTTCCCTTTCTCCAAGCCGTTGCCAACAAGGAACGTGGTGATGACGTGAGTATTGCCCTGGGCGGTGATGCGGTTGTCCTCATGCGAGACAGCATCATTGGCTCGGTTGATCCCGTGGGTTGGCCACCTCTGAAGGAGACCTTTGCCAAGGTCGTAGAGCACGGCATCCCCATCTATGTCTGAGGCGGCTGTGCAGCGGCCCGTGGGGTCACAGAGGAAGATCTAAAGGGCAAGAATGCTCACTTCATCAACTTTGCAGACTCGGCAGAAGCGTATGCCACGATGGACAAGGTGTTCGTCTTCTAGGGTTGAGCTGAACCGCTACCCGTAGCACAGAGTC
>CBDUWJ010000167.1:0-6005 GCA_965370895.1 uncultured Anaerolineae bacterium
ATCCCCATCGGGTCCAACATTGCCCCAAAACTACCTGATGGCTACGATCGGCGTGCCTGGCGTGCCCGCTGGGGGGCCGGCCCCGACGATCTCCTCCTGTGCTTCTTTGGCTTTGTCAACGACCGCAAGGGCGTGGACACCCTCGTCCAGGCCCTGCACCTTCTTGTCTCCACCGCCCCGGATGCCTCTCGAGGAGGGGAAGCTGACCGCGTCCGAATAGATGCCTGCAAGGGCGAGCCCAGATCAGAGCCCGTCGGAGTGGAGGCTCACTCCACCGGGGCTCGGGACAGGCCCTTGGCCAATCCGTCGTTGCTGATGATCGGCGGGCAGACCGGGGCAAGCGACCCTACCAACGTCGCCTATCTAGCCCACATCCAGGCACTCATTGCCCAACTGGGGCTGCAGGGCCGCGTGCACTGGACCGGCTATATGGCCAGTGAGCAGATCACGGCCAGCTTTGCAGCTGCCGATCTCTGCGTCCTGCCCTTCCGTGAGGGCGTCTCATTTCTGCACGGCACGTTCCACGCTGCCCTGGCCCATGGCCTGCCCATCATTACCACACCCCCCTGTGTGTATGCGGAGAACCTCCCCTCTGGGGGAGGTCTCAGCCCCCTGCCCGAGTTGGTGCATGAGGGCAACGTCTACCTGGTCCCCCCAGAGCATCCCAAGGCCCTGGCCGAGGCCATCACCCGGCTGGCAGCGAGCCCCAGTCTGCGCCACACCCTTGCCGACGGGGCCAGAGCCCTCTCCGAGCAATTCCGATGGGACAGAATCGCTGCTGACACGCTCGATCTGTATGAGGGGCTAGACCCAAGGCAAAGATCAAGAGCTCAACCTTAGCCTCAACCTTTTGTTGACCATCTCCTCCATCTTTGCTATACTTGGGCGCAACCATTCGCGCCCGTCGGTGTTCTTACTCTGCGAGACCGGCGGGCACCTGCGAGGCTATCCAGGTGAACCAACCGCTGGACGAGGCAACTCTGGTCGAAAAAGCCAAAAACGATGCGGATGCCTTCGGTCTCTTGTACGAGCGCTACGTCGACAAGATCTATAGCTACGTCTACTATCGCACCGGCAACCATCACGACGCCGAGGATCTGACGGCCAAAGTCTTCTATCAGGCTTTGAACCACATCTCCCGTTACGTACAGCGGGGGGCGCCCTTTTCGTCCTGGCTGTATCGGATTGCGCATAACCTGGTGGCGAACTGGCATCGCGACCGCAGCCGGCGCAAGGTCGTCTCGCTGGAGGGACTGGCCGTATCCGACGGGGTCCGAATAGCGGGGCGACAGCCAGACAGCAGCCCGTTCCAGCAGGTGGCACAGAACGAGCGCCAGGAGGTGCTACTGGCTGCCATCCGTTGCCTGCCAGCCGACCGGCAGCAACTTTTGGTCCTGAAATTCACGGAGCATTTGCCGAACGCCCAGATCGGCCAGATCATGGGCCGCAGCGAAGGGGCGATCAAATCGCTCTACCATCGCACCCTGGTGGCCTTACGTCACGAATTGAGGCCTCTCGACGAGGGGTGGCCAAGCGGGTCCGAACAATTGTCCAAATAGCAGAGAGGGATAGTGCAAATGATCAGAATCGTGACCGACTCAACCGGCGACCTGCCAACCGAATTCCTACAGCGACACGACATCACCGTGGTGCCGATCAACATCCAGTTTGGCACCGAGAGCTACCTGGATGGCGTCGAGATCGACCATGCCACGTTCTACCGCAAGATTGAGGAGTCGGGCGTCCTGCCCAAGACTTCTCAACCTTCGCCTGCGCAGTTTGAAGAGTACTACAACCGGCTGGCAGAGGCTGGCGCCAGCGACATCATCTCCGTCCACGTCACGGCCAAGCTGAGCGGCACCTTCCAGTCGGCGGAAATGGCCAAGGAGACGGTGGCAGACCGGGTGCGCGTTCACCCCTTCGACAGCGCCGGCGGTTCGGCTGGCCTTGGCTATATGGCCTTGGAAGCAGCGCGTTTGGCTGAAGCCGGTGAAAGCGTGGACGCGATCCTGGCTCGCCTGGAAACCTTGCGGGACCGGGTGAACATCCTCCTGACTTTGAAGGACCTGCGTTTCGCGCAGATGAGTGGACGGGTGGGTACGCTGCAGGGCAGCCTGGCTTCGTTGCTGAACATCAAGCCCATCGTGGTCCTGGAGGACGGGTTGCTGGATGTATCGGAAAAGGTCCGAACCCGGCGCAAGGCCGTTGACCGAATGATCGAGATGATGGTCGAACGGGTGGGCACCGCAGAACCAGTGAACTTGGCCGCCATTCACGCCGAAGCACCAGAGGAGGGCCGTGCCTTGCTGGAGCGGGCCCAGGCCACCTTTAACTATCAGGAAACCGATTCCTTCCTGTCTGACCTGGCGCTGTCATTGGCCGTGCAGTTTGGACCGGGGACCCTAGGGCTGATCGCCTACCGCCTGTGATCGAGGCGGGCTAGCATCCCGGCAACGTCGGCGGGAGGAGGACGTCGTGAACAAGAGGGAAACGAGAGAAATCCTGGCGACTCACGCTGACCAGTTGGTTGGCCTGCGAGCCTCACCAGACCGGAGGCTGACCCGGAGCGACCAGGTGCAGGCATTGCTGGACCTGGCCGAGCAGCTCCAGGGGATCCTGGTACCAGTGGAACCCAGGGCTCACTACCGCCGGCGCCTCCATGGTGAGTTGATCCTGGAAGCCCAACGCCGCGAGGCGGAGGCGAACGCCTCCCCCGGGAGGGACGGGGTTCGGATGCAGGCGCCCAGCCTGCTCCAGCAGCACCGCAAGGGCATCCTCATCGGCGCAGCGGCGGTCGGGTCGGCAGCCTCAGTTGCGGGTGTTGTCGTCGCCTTTGTTTGGCGTCTGCGACACGGCGGCGCAACCCACACGGCGACGGGCTGACTGGGTCCGAACGAGGGAACGGTGTCCGGCCTTCCTGATTCAACGGAAGGCTTGTTTTTGGTGCTATTCTTTGGTATTTTTGGAAGGCAGCTAGCGCCTACGCAGGAGAGGCGGGGTTCGAATAGACGAGGAGGTTCATGGACTTATGACAAAGTATGCACGGATCACGGGCTGGGGCAAGTACCTTCCGGAACGCGTGCTCACCAATTTCGACCTGGAAAAGATGGTGGATACCACTGACGAGTGGATCCGCACCCGCACCGGCATCCGCGAAAGGCGCATTGCTGCGCCGGGGGAGACCTGCTGCACCATGTCGCTGGCCTCCGCCCGGGAGGCCTTGGCCAGGGCTCAACTTCAGCCGTCCGACGTGGAGCTGATCATCATCGCCACGTCCTCGCCCGACTACTGGGTACCTTCGGTGGCCAGCATGGTCCAGGACCAGTTGGGCGCCACGGGGACACCCGCCTTTAGCTTGCAGGCTGGCTGCACGGGCTGGGTGTACTCCCTGGTCACGGCCAGCCAGTTCATCCAGACCGGCGCTTACCGCAACGCCCTGGTCATTGGCAGCGAGCACCTCTCCTTCGGCGTGGACTGGACAGACCGCGATACCTGCGTGATCTTTGGCGATGGTTCAGGGGCGGTGGTGCTGGAGGCCAGCGACCAGCCCACAGGCCTGCTTGCTTTCGACCTCGGTTCTGACGGTTCGGACTATGATGCACTTATCTGCCCCGGCTGCGCAGGCGTCAACCCGGCCAGCCACGCCGTGATTGACGAGCGGCTCCAGTACCTGCGCATGGACGGCCGGCGCGTCTTCAGATTCGCCTCGCGGGTCATGGCCAAGTCGGTGAGTAAAGTGGTTGCCGCCAGCGGTCTGACGCCGGACGACATTGACCTGATCATCCCCCACCAGGCCAACGATCGCATCATCGAACTGGCCCGCCGCCGCCTGCGGGTGCCGCCGGAGAAGATGATGATCAATATCGACCGCTATGGCAACACCTCGGCCGCCTCTATCCCGCTGGCACTGGTGGATGCTATCGAGGAGGGACGGGTCAACGCAGGCGACCACCTGGTCTTTGTCGGCTTTGGTGCGGGGCTCACCTGGGCGGCCGCGGCGTTCCACTGGGAGCCGCAGGAACCGGCTGCCATCGCCGTAGCTGACTGGCCCGTAGCCGAACGACTGGCTCAACCCGTGGCAAGGGCCCGCACTGCACTGTGGAGCGCCCGCGTCAACCTGGCGACCAAAGTGGAGCCCTTGCTACTGCCCCTCTATAGCTTTACCGCTGGTTATAAGAAGCGCCGCAGAAAGAAATAGTCCTGGCTCGGCTCGCCCGCCATGCCCGGAAGTTCCGGAGCAACTCCGCACAGTTGCCGAGGAACTGCACAAGGGCCCTCTCCCCAACGTTGAGGAGAGGGCCCACTTTGTTTGGCACTTCAAGGTCTGATCTACCGGCGATCCCGCTTCCCATCCCTTCGACCACCACCCATGAACACCAGGCTCAGGACCCAACTGACGACGGTGACCAGGAGCGCACCCAGAAAGGCCGGGATAAAGCCATCCACGTAGAACCCCACGCCTAGCTGATTGGCAATCCACGCCGACAGCCACAGCATCAAGGCGTTGACGATCAACGTGAAAAGGCCCAGCGTGATGGTGTTAATCAGACAGGTTAGAAACCTGACCAGGGGCCGGATCAGGGCATTGACCAACCCCACGATGAAGGCCGTAATAGCCAGCGAGACCCAATCCGTGAACCCAATACCGTCAATCAGGTAGGCTGCCGCGACCAGGGCCACGGCGTTGATGATCCAACTGATCAGAAGCCGACTCAATCCTCTCCTCCTTTCTACACAGCACAAGACTCAGTGCTTGGGGTACTGTGCACAGTGGGTCATTGAGCACCGCAGCCTTGCGAAGGTCATTTGCCCGGCAAGTTTGCCCAGCTTGTGCACTCGGGACTGTGCCAGTGAGGTTCTGACGGCCGCTCAAGTCGCCGCGGGCCGTCGAGGATCAGGCCGTGGCCCGTCTCACCGCAATCTGGAGCAAGTCGACGGCGCTGACGCCTCCCCCAGACCGGAAATTCATCCCACTACGACTTCAGGTCGAACAGGCCCAGCCCAATGAGCACTCGCCCCGACACCGCCAGCTCAAATGGCCAGATGGCTACAGCGCCTACGGTAGCGCTTCATGCCACTACACTTGACAGCTTGACGGGGCACCCACCCACAGCCTTCCGTCGCCCGCCGTCTGTGGCGAAACCCGATGGCCGACCGGGTCCACATGAACGCCGATAGCCATGATACCATGGCCCTGCAGTACCGTCAAGCAGACCGGACGCCCGAGGGTTTGGTGGGACCAGCAACGCCCTGATCCGGTTACTCGACGTAGATCTCGACCCGCTCGCCGTCCTCCACATCCTCAACTTCGATGATCTTGCCCTGGGCGCCGTGTTTGATCTGCTGTATGATGTCGTCGAAATCCATGCCTTCCAGCTCTGGCGCAAAGCGGGCTCCCATCCTGGTGCCCACCTCCACCAGGCTCATGGGCAGATTGACGTTGACCTTGCTCTTGCCCGTTTCCAGATCGGTCACCCTGACCCGGAACCAGCGGGGCGCGCTGGGCTCAGTCATCGCAGAGCGGGCGTCCCTTCTCCTCTCGGGTTCCAGGGCGGCCAACAGCTTGGCCCCCTCCTCCGCCGTGATTGTGCCATCCGCCACCATGCTGAGGACCTGCATCCTCTCTTCCGTTATCGCCATTCTGACCTCCTTTGCTTTCGTCCCTCCCCCAGAAGACGGGGAACTAGCCGATATAGAGTTCTACTCGTTCGTCTTCCTCATCGTCCTGCACGTCGATAAAGATCGGGGCATCACGGGTCGGGCTGTCGCGCACGGCGACGATCAGCTCATAAGCACCAATCTCTTTCAGCTTGGGCACAAACGGCTGGGCGATCCGGAGCCCCCAGGCCGCAAAGGTCAACGGCAGCGGAAAACTCAGCGCGAGCTTTCGCTGGCCACCTTCGGCGATCCGCAGATGCAGCCAGGTGGCCTGCCGGCTCCACCAGGCCAGGAGTATCACCAGCGTGCCCAAGACAACAGGCAGCCAGCCGCAGACCAGCCAGCCC
>CBDUWJ010000168.1:0-5915 GCA_965370895.1 uncultured Anaerolineae bacterium
TGAGAAGCTGCCCTACGCCGGAACCTTCGTCCAGCACCGGGTTCAGGTCCCAGACGTGCTCGATGATCGGCGGTACCCAGCCGACCTCGTTGAATTCGTGGATGCCGTGAGCCACCAGACCGGCGGCAAAGAGGATCAAAAGAACGCTGGTCACCCGAAAGAAGGTGCGGACGTCCAGCCGGGCTGTGGTGGCAAGCAGCAGCCACCCCGCCACGGCCGCTACCCCTAGCCCGACCAGCCCGCCGACCAGGGTTGCACCCGCCGTGGCAGTGAAAGCGGCCGCCGTCAAGAACAGCGCCAATTCGATCCCCTCCCTCAGGACGGCGACAAAGGCCAGGGAGAAGAGCGCCCACTGCCCCCCGTCGATGGCTGCCTGAAGCACTGTGTGCTCCAGCTCGGTCCGAACCGATCGACCCTGCCGCCCCATCCAGAAGATCATCCAGGTCAACACCCCGGCAGCCAGGAGCATAGCCGTGCCCTCGAAAACTGCCTCGGCTTGGCCTTCGAGAGCGAGGCCCAGGGCATGGAATCCAAGGCCGGCTACCACACTCGCCAGCCCAGCGAGGGCCGCTCCCAACCAGACCATCCGGGACTCGCCCACGCGCCCAACCCGGCGCAGGATGCCCAACACTATGCCCAGGATCAGGGCTGCTTCCAGCCCCTCCCGAAACGCCAGCAAGGACGCTGCGATCATAGGTGCCTACCTGGATGCTGAGGCTGGGGTCTCAATGACGGCCGTGGTGTCCGTGGCCAGATGATGCCCCCTCTGGGTACCTGTCCGGGTTCTTTTCAAAGGCGGCCTTGCAGCCAGGGGCACAGAAGTAGTAGGTCTTGCCTTCGTATTCGTACCTGGCAGCGGCTGTCGCCGGATCCACCATCATGCCGCACACTGGGTCCTTTTCCATCGCGCCTTGTCTCCCCAAATGGTTTGTCCTCGTCAAACGTATCGTTCTTTCAGCGTCCTCTGATTGTAGGGCACGGGGCAGTTGACCGCAAGCGCCATTCGGCCCGGCACTGCATGGGCCAAATGGCGGGGTCCCCTCTATCTGGCCTGGCGAGCTTTCTGGTGACGGTGATCCGCAGCTAACTCGCTGCCCTTTTGAGGAGAGTGGTGCTTCTCAGCCTGGCGGGGTGGTGATCTGGCTGTGCTCAGTAGCTGCCGGGCGGGGATGGCGGCGGCAGCCCTCGCGGCCTGCTGGTTTTGCTAGTGAAACGTGAGGCGCGAGGCGTAAAGCCACGCCTCACGTCTCCCGCGTCTACAGTGCATGGCTCTCCCGGGCAATGATCTCGTCCTGGATCTCTTTGCCCAGGCTCGCAAAGTAGGCGTTGTAGCCGGTGACACGCACCAGCAGGTTGCGGTAGGTATCGGGGTCCTGTTGGGCAGCCCGCAGGGTGTCGGGGCTGACGACGTTGATCTGCAGGCAGGTGCCGCCCACCTGGGCGTAGGCTCGTAGCAGGGCGGCCAGCTTCTGGCGGTTCTCAGGGCTCTGAAGCAGGCTTGGCGAGAAGCTCATCGTGTGGGAGCTGCCGTTGGGCGCCGTCTCTAGCCCCAGGTAGCCGACGCTCTTGACGACAGCGGTGGGGCCCAGGCGGTCGGCGCCGTTGACAGGACAGACACCGTTGCTCAGGAATTGACCACGCAGGCGGCCATCGGGGGTCGCCGCGGTCTTGGGGGCGTAGGCCACCCAGTAGTTCCAGGAAAGGTAGCCGCCCCGGTAGCGCTTGCCTGTCTCGGGCGTAAAGTGCTTGAAGGCCTCCGTGGTCCAGAAGCGGCTGATGTCGCCGGCCAGTTCGTCGGCGGAGGCGTCGTCGTTGCCGTACTTGGGGGCCTTGTTCAGCAGCGTCTGGCGCAGCGACTCGTAGCCCTGGAAATTGGCATCCAGGGCCCGGATCAGTTCGTCCATGGTCACGGTCCGGTCGTCGTAGACCAGCTTTTTGACCGCGGCCACGCTGTCGGCGGTCGTGGCCAGGGATATCCCCTCCACGGTGAGGTAGTTGTGGCGAGCGCCGCCAGCGGTGATGTCCCTACCGCTTTCCAGGCAGCCGTCCACCAGGGCGCTGAGGTAGGGCGTGGGCTCGAATCGAGCCCGTCCGGTGTCGGCGATGTCGTTGGTTTGGATGAGGAGTTCGAGTATGGCTTGCAGTTGCCGCTGGAAGGCAGCCAGGAACTGTGGAAAGTCCTGGAATTGGCGCGGGTCGCCGGTGCGAGGGCCGACTTGCTCACCGGTGGCGGCGTCTCGGCCGTCGTGCAGAGTCAGTTCCACCGCCTTGGCCAGGTTGAGGTTGACGTCGACGGTGCCGGAGCGATCGTTGCCCTGGAGGGTGTTCTCCAGGCAGCCGACAGGGGCATAGTCCCACAGCTCGGCCTCCGGCAAGCCCTGCCAGCGCAGGCCTGCCATGGAGATCTCGTCAAAGTTGAGCAGGAAGGGGCTGCCCTGGACCTCGGCGACCATGTCCACCACCCGGTCGAGCAGGCGGTCGGGGGTCTTGGTGTGGAGGCGGACATTCGGCTTGGGCTCCAGCAGGTTCATCTCCTGGATCACGTCCAGGATCAGGTAGGTCAGCTCGTTGCTGGCATCGTCGCCGTTCGCGTCGATGCCGCCCAGGGTAATGAGCTGGCCAAAGGAGGCGTTTATGCCCTGGTTGGTGCCCACCCAGCCCTGAAAGTCATAGGCGTAGTTATGCTTAATCCACAGACACTGGAGCCACTCCCTGGCCTGCCGTCGGGTGAGCCGGCCGGCCTCGATGTCGATCTGGTAGTAGGGGTGCAGGTACTGGTCGATGCGGCCAGGGGACAGGCCAGGCCCGGGGTAACTCTCCGCCACCATGGCCAGCATGTGGCTGAACCACAGGGACTGCAGGGCCTCGGGGAAGGTCTCGGCCGGCTCCCAGGGTACCTTGCGGCAGATGCGGGCGGTTTCGCTGAGTTCAGCCTGCCGGGATGGATCGGTCTCTTGTTCCGCCAGGCGCTCAGCTTCGAGGGCGTAGCGATGAGCCAGGATGCGCACGCCATCGGCGCAGATGGAGATAGCGCGGGCCAGATGCCGTCTCTCCGGAGCGGCATCAGGGTCGCTGGCGACGGCGTCCGCCTCGTCCTGGATGGCCTGCCAGCCGTGCCGTAGGATCTTGGGGTAGTCGGGGATGAGATGACCGGGAATCGCGCCGCAGTTGCCCACACCCAGCCCGTCCAGCCGCCGGGCCTCTACCATGAAGCGTTTCTCCATCTTGGCGAACTTGCGCGCCTCGGACCGGGTCAGCGTGCGGGAGAGGGCGGTGGAAAAGTGAGAGCCGACGACCAACTCCCCCTCCAAGATCTGCGCCGGCAGGTACTCCTCCACCACCCGCTTGAAGAAGATTGCCCGTCGCACCACCAGGGGAAGGTCCCAGAAACCGGGGGGCAGGCTTACTCTGGTGGCGTCAGCCAGCAGGTAGGTCTTGGACCCTTCAAAGAACATCATCATCTCCGGGACGGTGGTCCAGTTCCAGGGGGAGTAGACCTGATCCCAGGCGGCGCCAGAGCTGTAGGCCCGCACCTCGTTCCTATAGTCGCGATTGTAAAAGTCCCAGTACTGGTCGCGCAGCCGGTGGACCCGGGGAGAAAGGGTGTCGGCCGGGGACCACAGGGTGGTGGAATGCGGCACTTTGCACGCGGTCATGGACATCGTTGAACCTCCTTAGGTTCCGGAAGGTTGGAGCCAGTTCAGCTCGATAGATCTGCGAGCACGCTCAGTATACCACAGAGTGGCTGATCGTTCAAGGGCAATGGTCCAAGTTCTTGCGGCTGCTGTCAAGCCCGCCGGCTGAAGACAAATGGACCAGTTCATCCAGCAATGGGCATCTGCAGCGTCACGTCATCCGCGCTATCGTAGGAAATGCCAGCTTGCTGGAAAGAGACCGGTCCAGTTCTCCAGTCTCTAGCCCTCGACGGCATAACGCAGGGCCGCCTCGGCGTGGATGGTCGTGGTATCAAAGAGGGGCAACCCGGCATCCGCCTCGCTGACCAGCAGGGGGATCTCGGTGCAGCCCAGAATCACACCTTCCGCGCCACGGTCCGCCAGTTTTTTGATGATAGCCAGGTAGCCGGCCCGCGACTCGTCGCGGATCTGTCCCGCGACCAGTTCGTCGTAGATGACGGCGTTTACGTAGCGGCGGTCCGCGGCATCGGGTACGAGCACGGTGATGCCCCTGCGGGCCAGCGCCTCATGGTATAAGGCTAGCCTGGCGTCCCCGGCAGGCTCCATGGTGAATTTGGTGCCCAGCAGGCCCACCGTCTCCACGCCGCGGGCCTGGATCGCCTCGCCGGTGGCATCCAGCAGGCTAAGCATGGGGACGTCCACGCTTGCCTGGACCTGGTCGAAAACCAGGTGCATGGTGTTGGTGGCGATCAGGATAAAGTCGGCGCCCGCCGCCTCCAGCTTTTGAGCAGCCTCGCTCAGCCCCCGCGCCACCAGGTCCCAGCGGTCTTTTTGGGGCCAATCCACGTAAGACTGAAAACTGACGCTGTAAATGAGGATCACGGGGTAGTCATAGTTGCCGAAGCGCTCGGTGTAGGTGCGGGTGATGTACTCATAGTAGGCTACCGTCGATTCTGGGCTCATGCCGCCCAGGATACCGATCTTCTTATGCATGGTCTCTTGTTCCTTTGGACTGGGTATTGGAGATTGGTGATCAGAGATTGGAGATTGTCCTTTGGATGTTGGGTATTGGGCGGTAGGCGCCTTGGTCTCGGTCACAGAATCTCGCTTTGTTTTGTGTCCTTACGACACGTCGACCAAAGGCGAAATCCGGTCGATGGAGTGTTGTACGAACTGCTCGTCGTCTATGGTCAGTTCAATGGCTTGTTGGGGACAGACACTCACACAACGGCCGCAGCCCCGGCATGTATCGTTGATCACAGCGCGGTGCTCATTCATGTGGATGGCGTCGACAAAGCATACGCCCTGGGTACAGGCGCCGCAGGCGGTGCACGCTTCGGTCACAGCCACAGTGACGCCAGGCATTCTGCTTATCTTGGCGCTGATCTGGGGAGCAACGTTGGGCAGCATCCGCCAGATGCAGCAACAGGGACAGCAATTGCAGATCGTAAGCAGCTTGTTGCCCGGACCGACTCCGAGCCAAATCGTATCGATCTTGTTGCGGCCAACCATGTGCACCAGGCCAGCTTCCCGGCAGCGCCGCACATGGGCCCGCGCTTCCTCCGCCGTCACGTGGCGCCCGAGCCTGGGATTGATGCCCAGGGTCGCTTCCCCCAGAAAGAGGCAGCCCAGATCGATGGGGTATTCCTCACAACTGTCGGCCTCACGGCAGAGACAGGTATTCATAATCCAGTGGAATCTGGCCTGCGCGATAAAATGCTCGACTACCTGAGAGGGCAGTACCATGTCCTCGGACAGGTCCACCGATTCATGAATCTCGATCAGACGGTCGTCCGGCAGATAGACGATGCCGTCGCCGTCAAAGAGCAGGTAGTCGACGAGATTTCCAACGATTGGCAGCTTTGTCAACTCGGCGAGGACAAAGCGGTATGGAAACGGCTTTTTGACGAGTTCTACGAACCATAGAGGGCGGGCCATAGCTGTGTAATCAGCATTCCTTTCTGCTGTGCTGCATCTCCTTTTATGGAGACGCTGTGGGTGTGGTGCTCAATTTGGGGCATTATATCACAGAATGGTCCTCGTGCCCAGGCCTTCATGGGCCTGGTGATCTATGCGGTTCGGTGGAAACTCGCACAAAAGCCGCTCTCGGTGGCTTGGTCCTGTCGATGAAGCACTGCGGTTCCGGATTGCAGGGGTGGTGAGGCGGCCGAATGGGTAACTGGAGAGGAGTGAGGTGTAGGGTGATCGCGGGCAAGGCCCAAAAGTGGTGCAGACCAGGTGAGGGCGCGTTTCAGCATGGGCGAGCGGTTTACTGTGTCA
>CBDUWJ010000169.1:0-5913 GCA_965370895.1 uncultured Anaerolineae bacterium
TCGCGGGTCCAGGCGAGGAGCGGTTTTTGCGCTAAACCAGGTTTCTTCCTATACTGTGACCAGGATGATCACTAGTGCTGACTCGCCCGCATATCAGGTAACCCTGCCCGTTTTCGAAGGACCGCTGGATCTGCTGTTACACCTCATTGAGCGCCAGGAACTGGACATCACTGAGGTGTCGCTGGCGCAAGTCACCAACCAGTACTTGGAGTATCTGGCTCGGTTTGGCGAGCGCGACCCCGAGAGCCTGGCCGATTTCCTGGTTGTGGCCGCCAAGCTGCTGCTTATCAAATCGCGGATTCTGCTGCCCCAACCCCCTACCTCTGCCGTCCCCGATGAGGGAGATGAGGGCGAGGATCTGGTGCGGCAGCTCATCGAATACAGAAAGTTCAAAGACGCAGCCTGCAGATTGAAGGAGATAGAAGCCCTGGGGCTGCGCTCCTACATCCGTCTGGCGCCGGCACCCCGCCTCGAACGGACCGTGGATCTGGGCGACGTCACTCTCGACGACCTGCTGGAGGCCGTGCACCAGGTGTTTGCCATCAAACCGCCTGCCCCCTCAGTCAACGGCACAGTCGCTCCCATCCCCATCACTGTCGCCGATCAAATGGACCTCATCGAACGGGAGACGGCTCACGGCCGCTCCGCTAGCCTCCTCCGGCTGCTGGAACGGGCTACCAGTCGCCTGGAGATCATCGTCACCCTGCTGGCCCTACTCGAGATGGTGAAGCAATTGCGCGTGACGATGTACCAGGAGGGTGCCTTTGCCGACATCACCATCGTGGGGAAATGAATGAACACGCAGCCAGGGCTTCAGCCACACTCTTTGAGCAACACTCCCTGACTCACGCTTCAATTGTGCGCTGTCTTCGCCAGCCTTCGCGGGTATGGTTCCAGCCGCCGCGCTCAGCCTCCGCGCTCAGCCTCCCTCCCGGCTTTGCAGCCAGACCCAGAGGGACAACCCCAGCGCCGCTCCGACTCCGTCGTACACCAGATCCAGGGGATCGGCGTGGCGGCCCGGCACGTGGGCCTGGTGGAACTCGTCGGACAGGGCGTATAGCATCGTCACCACGAAAGCCACGAGCATGACACGGCTGCGGTTGCCCAGCGCCCGAGCCCACAGCACCGCCAACAGACCAAAGGCAAGCACGTGCGCCCCGATGCTAAGCAACTCGGCCCGCCAGCCTGTTTCAGGGTTCGGCAGGTCAGGCTGGGCAGACAGGGCAAAGATGACCCCCATCCAGACCACCACCGGCAACCAGAGATAGAGCCACGGGTGCTGCTGCAACCAGTACCGGGCCGTCATCGCTCCCTCTCCCGGCCCGCCGGGTATCCCACCCTCGCGATCTCGTAGGCTCGCTCCACCTCGCCAACGCGGGCGTCCCAATCAAATTTCTCCCAGATGCGCTGCCGGGCGTTTTCACCCAATTCTGCTGCCCAGTCCGGATCCGATAGTACAGCCAGGAGCGCCTGGGCAAGTTCGTCGGCGTCGCCCGGCTCCGTCAGCAGCCCCGAGCGCCCATCTTCGATGTAGGCCAGATTCTCTCCCAGTCGGGTGGTGACCACCGCCTTGCCCATGGCCATCGCTGCCACCACTTTTCCCGCACACTTGGCCCGGTTGATAAGCGTGTCGCGGTAGGGGTTGATGACCGCATCGGCGGCAGCCAGGGTTGCCGCAACCTGCTCATGTTCGATCCAGCCAGGAAAGACCACCCGGTCGGCCACGCCCAGCGCCTGGGCATGGGCTTGCAAGCCAGGCAGCCCACCCCCTACTCCAGCGATGACCAGTCGCGCCTCAGGGAACTGGTCGCCGATGCGTGCCAGGGCGTCCAGGGCCAGATCCAGATCGGTTCCGTGGGGGATGTTCCCCAGGTAGAGGGCAAAGGGCCTGTCGCCCACCCCAAACCGCGCCCGGACCTCGGCCTGCTGTGCGTGGCTCACCTCGGCTTTCCGGCGCAAGCGGGCGTCGGGGCCGTTGGGTAGGTAGATCACCCGCGCCGGATCCACGCCAAAGCCCCATACCTGCGTCTGCAGCGTGCGACTGACGACCGTCACCGCATCGGCGTGGCGGGCCAGCCACCGCTCCTGCCAGTCGAAGAGCCGCCTCCACGACGCCGGGTAGGCGTTCACATCGTTCCAGCCACCGGTCCCTTCCCAGTCGTCGGTGTCGAGCACCAGCGGGCGGCCCGAGAACCAGCGAAGGTAGATTGCGCTCAACCCGCCATAGCCAACGGGCTTGAAGACGTGAACCAAGTCGGGATCGAGCTGGACCGCCCGGCGGGCCATGCGGAGGGGCACGATGAGTTGGTGCCAGGCGTCGTTGCGGTGCAGTGTCATGTTCTCCAGGCGAACCCCGTCCTGCTCCCAGGCCCGCCCCGAGTCGGCGGGATTGTCGTACGGGGGCATCAAGATCGTCACCTGGTGGCCGCGCTCTGCCAGAGCCCGCGCAATGAAAAAGGCACGAGCACTCACCGTGGCCTTGGGCTTGAAGGCAAAAGGGCCAATCATTGCTACTCTCAACGCACGATTCTCAATGCGCAATGTTCCAGGCTCCATACTCAACGTACACTGTCACCTGCCAGGGTTCCGAAGTATCCAACAACCTATTCCAGTGCCCACGATTATACCTCACAACAGAGCCAGCAGCAATTCGCGATACGCACCCTGGCACTTGGGCTGGAGCTGGTAGGGTGGTATAATAGCTACAATCACGTCTGAGGTGAAGGACCGATGCAGCGCAAGTGGATTGACCCGCGCACCCTCGCAGTGACGGCGGTGATGACCGCCATCGTCTTTGTGCTAACCCGCATGATCCAGGTGCCGACACCGGTTGTGGGCTATATCCACCTGGGCGACGCTGGCATCTTTTTTAGTGCCTTTGCCTTTGGCCCGTGGGTCGGTGCCGTGGCTGGCGGCCTGGGTACTGCCTTTGCCGACCTTACCTCCCCCTACGCCCAGTGGGCCATCTTTTCTCTGTTGATCCACGGAGCGCAGGGTTGGGCTACCGGTTGGATAAGCACTAGTTTGCAGGGCGTGAAGGGCCTGGTACTTGCCGCGGTCGTGGGTGGTGCGATCGTCGTAGTTGGCTACTTGCTGGCGGGGACTATTCTGGTGGGTTTTGGCGCAGCCCTCACCGAAGTGCCCTTGAACGCGGTGCAGGTGACTATCGGAGCCGTGGTGAGCATACCCCTCTTCCTTGCCGTCCGGCGGGCCTATCCGCCCATTCAACGCCTGGGCCACCGGCGTAAATAGCGTGCCGACAGGCCTCCAGAGGTCGCGTGCACTCTGGTGCTGTGCTATGTCCGCCGACCGGGTCCGAAGAGACGCTATTGTAATTGAGGGACTGCGCTTTGCCTATCCGCCACTCTCACCCGATGAGACCGCCCCCTGGGTGATCGACGGCCTGGACCTGCGCGTCTGTCCTGGCGAGTGGCTGGCGGTGATGGGTGCCAGCGACACGGGAAAGACCACCCTGTGCCTGCTGCTGGCGGGTCTCGCCCCTGCCCTGACCGGCGGCGCGATGGAGGGGCGCGTCGTCGTCTCCGGGCAGGACACAGGCCAGCACCCACCCCCTGCCCTGGCTGGAACAGTGGGCGTGCTTTTCCAAGAGCCGGAGGCCCAGCTCTTTAACCCCACCGTCGAGAGTGAAGTAGCCTGGGGGCCGGAGAATCTGGGCCTCCCTGTGGACCAAATCCGGGCCCGGGTGGACGATCTACTGGCCTTTCTTCGCCTCGACCAGGTCCGGCACCGTGCCCCTGGCGAGCTTTCCGGCGGAGAAAAGAAACGACTGGCGTTGGCCTCGGTGCTGGCCTTGCGCCCCGCCCTGCTCATCCTCGACGAGCCGATGGGCGGGCTGGATCCGGTCGGCCGCCGCCAGGTGTTGGACGCCCTTTCCGATCTGCGGGGCCAGGAACAGGACTATCCGGTGACCATCGTCATGACCGAGAGCGATCCCGAAGCTGTGGCGGCCTTTGCTGATCGTTTGGTGGTATTGCACCGCCCCTCCACCTGCTCGGCGAGCGCCGCCTCTCTGCCACATGCGAACTTGTCTGAGCAGGAAACAGTCAGGACCGAGGGCGCGCGTATCGTTCTGGAAGGCCCGCCCCGCGCCCTCTTTCACCAGGTTGACCGGCTGACCGCCCTGGGTGTGGCCGTCCCCCAGATGGCCCGCCTGGCTGCCACCCTCAACCGGCGCCTGGGCACCGCCTTTGACTTCCTTGCCGTGGACGAAGCGCGCGACGCACTGGCGGTGCACCTTGACTGACGCTGCCCTTGAGGTTGTCAACCTCTGGTCCTGGTACACAAAAGACACCCCAGTCCTGCAGGGCATAGACCTGACCGTGCCGCGCGGCCAGTTTCTTGCCCTGGTCGGCGCCAACGGTTCAGGAAAGACGACGTTGGTCAAGCATTTCAACGGCTTGCTCCGCCCTCAACGGGGCCAGGTGCGGGTAGTCGGGCAAGACGCAGCTCAGAGCCCCGTCGGCGAGCTGGCCCGGCAGGTAGGATTTCTCTTCCAGCACCCAGAACATCAGATTTTCAGTGCCACCGTCCATCAGGAATTGGCCTTTGGACCCCAAAACCTGGGCTTGTCTTCGGTCGAGATAGAAACCCGGGTCCAGGCTGCCTTGGCCCGGTTCGACCTGGCCGCCGTCGCCGACAAGCCCCCCTCCATTCTGAGCTACGGCCTCCGTCGGCGCGTGACCCTGGCCTCGCTGGCAGCCATGGATACAGCGGTGCTTGTGCTGGACGAACCCACCGTTGGCCTGGACGCCTCTGGGCTGCACGAGACCTTTTGCTGGCTGGAGGAATTGCACGCCGATGGCCGGACGATCCTGCTCGTCACCCACGACATGGCGCTGGTCGCCGAATACGCCGACCGTGTCGTCGTGCTGCACCAGGGACGGATCATTGCTGATGGGCCTCCCGCCGATCTGTTCCGGCAAACCGATCTGCTGGCCCGAGCTTACCTGGTTCCCCCGCCGGTGGTAGTCTTGGCCCAGACCCTTCGGGCCTACGGCCTAGAGGGCGACACCCTAACCGTGAAGGCTTTCTGCGCCGAGTACATCACCCTGGTGGAGAAGAGGACGTGACCCAAGCCTTTGACCTCTACCTTCCTGGCGACTCATGGCTCCACTGTTTGGACCCCCGGGCCAAGCTGGCGGTGGTGCTGTTGGGTGGAGCTATAGGGCTCATGTTTAGGCAGATTGGCGTGCTGGTGGGGCTACTGTTTTTCACTCACCTGATGCTCTTTTCAGCCCGCATACCGGCAGACCGGATCCGTGGGATTTGGAGGGGCCTGATTCCGCTTCTGGTGTTGATCTTGGTCCTGCAACCCCTCTTTGTCCCTGGTCCAGGCCCAGACCTGTGGCACCTGGGACCATTGCGGCTGACCGTTGCGGGCCTACTGGAGGGGGTGAGTTTTGCCCTGCGCGCGGCGTCGTTGGCCTTTGTGGCCGTTGTGCTGCTGCTGACCACCGACCCGATGGAGTTAGTGAGAGGATTCGTCAGGCTGGGCCTGCCCTACCCCTGGGGCCTCACAATGGGCCTGGCCATCCATTACATTCCGACCACCGCCGGTTTGTTCATCGCTGTCAGTGAGGCACAGCAGGCGCGTGGCTGGATCGTGGGCCAGGGAAACCTGCTGAAACGGGCGCGTTCCTACGTACCCATCCTGGTAGCAACCATCATCGCCGCCCTGCGCCTGAGCGACGGCCTGGGACTGGCCCTGGCGGCTCGCGGGTTGGGCTATCCCGTTCGCCGGACGACGGTGCACGACATTCACTTCACCTGGGCCGACTGGCTGACAGTGGCCCTGGTCGCGGTTGTCTTTGGCGCGCTGGTAGTGTTGCGCTATGTGGTGGGGTTTGGTGCAGAGCCATGGTAGATAGGGGGGCTCACCTCCGTGGGGTGGGC
>CBDUWJ010000170.1:0-5880 GCA_965370895.1 uncultured Anaerolineae bacterium
GGGGTGGACAATGTCCTATCCTGCGCCAATCTGGCCATGCTGACGGGCAACGTGGGGAAACCGGGCACGGGCGTGAATCCCCTGCGGGGGCAGAACAACGTGCAGGGGGCCTGCGACCTGGGCGGTTTGCCCAACGTCTACTCCGGCTACCAGCCGGTGACGAACGAGGGCGTCCACGCCAAGTTTGAGGAGGCCTGGGGCTGCACCGCGCCCACACGTCTGGGGCTGACCCTCACCGAGATGGTGAGTGCTGCCCACCACGGAGACGTGAGGGCGCTCTACATCCTGGCCGAGAACCCGATGGTCTCCGACCCCAATAGCAACCACGTGCGCGCTGCCCTGGAGCGGTGCGAGTTCCTGGTGGTGCAGGACATCTTTCCCACCGAGACGGCCCAACTGGCCGATGTGGTCCTGCCCGGCACCACCTTTGTCGAAAAGGATGGCACGTTCACTGGCACCGACCGGCGCATCCAACGGGTGCGCCGGGCCATCGAACCGCTGGGTGACACCCGGCCTGACTGGCGCATCATCAGCGACCTGGCGGAGCGGATGACGAATGACGGCGCCGGCGGGACCGGACAGGGCATCACCTGCGCCGTCTGGGGGCACTATGAGAACCCGGCGGCCATCATGGACGAGATTGCTGCCCTGACGCCCATCTACGGCGGCGTGAGCTACGAGCGCCTGGAGCGAGAGGGAGACCTGCAGTGGCCCGTGCCCACTGCCGATCATCCCGGCACGCCCTATCTGCATAAGGGGCGATTCAGCCGCGGGCTGGGACACCTTACCCCGGTGGCGTTCAAGGAGCCGGCAGAAGCACCGGACGCGGAGTACCCGCTGACGCTGACCACGGGGCGCATCATGTTCCACTACCACACCGGCAGCATGACCCGCCGCTCGGAAAAGCTGGATCAAGAGGTGCCGGAGGGCTATATCGAGATCAGCCCCGAGGACGCCGACCGGCTGGGGCTGGGCAAATCGGAACGTGTGCGGGTGGTCAGCCGCCGGGGCGAGATCGAGACCAAAGCCTGGATCACGCGGCGGGTACCGCCCGGCGTGGTGTTCATCCCCTTCCACTTTGCCGAGGCGGCGGCCAACGTGCTTACCAATCCGGCACTGGACCCGGTGGCCAAGATCCCAGAATACAAGGTGGCAGCGGTGCGGGTGGAGAAGGTTGCCTGAGCAAGGATCTTGCGGCGTGGTATGAACACTGTGGTTAGGTCAGAAGTGCAAATCCAAGACATTCGTGTTACCGAGGATACCATAGCAGCCTATCTCACAGATGGGCGCACGATCAGTGTACCGCTGGCTTGGTCCGGGCGAGTGTCGGAGGCAACCCCCGAACAGTGTGCAAATTTCGAGATCATCGGTGATGGGGAGGGAGTGCATTGGCCCGACATCGATGAGGACATAAGTGCTGAGGGCATGCTGTATGGTGTTCCTGCGCCACGGCCAGCATCGGATCGTGCAGTTCAGCCGGCGCTCGCCTTGGCCTAGGATCGGTAGCAAAAGCCGTTGTATTGGTGGGGCCTTTGTGCTGTGAGAAACCCCCTAACCGAGGCGGCAAGCGAACGACGTCCTATGAAATCGCCATCCATACTCGAAAAGTCATCCGTTGTATTTTCTCCCCGGTTGCGTTTTTTCGAGCGTGGAGCTCGGCCCAGCAATCTGCAGCCCATCCACTTCGAAGGCTCTCCAATCGTCAACATCGTAGGTGTAGACCGAGTGTACGCCTGCATCCAGGGCCGCTGCCGCGTGACGCGCATCGTGAATGCGTCGGGCCCTCAGTCCATGCGCTGCAGCCAGTTCGAGGGCTCGCAAGGCTACATCGTGCCCAACGTCAAGCACTTGGATGGCCGAAGGCGGTTCAACGAGCAGCCGAACCGCTTCAGCGGCTTCCGCTGGATCGTGGCGTGGCTGGGCTTTCTCCCAGGTCAATGCGCCGTAGACCTCGCTCAGAATACTCGCCGTTGTGCAAACCTGGGTCTCACCACGCCGCGCTGCCTCCACAAGCGGACGGGCCTCGGCATGTCTGGGATCACCTTTGAGCAGGGCTCCGATAAAGATACCCGCATCGAATAGGATCGGGTCTCCTGGATCAGTCGTAGACGGCATCTTTCCAGCCTTCGGGTACAAAACCCTCAAGCGCCGGCAGTGGCTTCAAACGTGGTATGGGTTCGATGGCGACCGCTTCGCCCTCGGGTAGGCGCACCGTCAGCGCTTCCTGCTGGCGAGCAACCTCCCGCAGCACGTCTTCCAGAGTGCGCTCCTTCAGATCATCCAGTATCAATATCCGGTTGGTCATTCTTCTCCCCCCGCCATTCCTCACGTTTGCTACGATCCTTCGAACATACTGCGCACAATGAGACCCGCCATGCCGCGGTACGTTCTCACCCGTATTCTACCATACAGTGTATTGAGAAGCAAAGCCTCTCCAGGCGTCCACACCCTGCTCGAACACCTCTGGGGGCGAGTTGAGTCCGTGTACATCCGTGGCGACGGCAGTTCTTGGATCTATCTGCGACGTGATCGCGTCAGTCATTGCCTGGGACAAGGTAGAAGTCACTTCGAGCTCGTAGCATATTCCTACAGACGCGCCACGCCTCGTTCAGGCGCTCACCCCGCAATTCCTTCTCCGAGAAGGTCTCGAGTGCAGAAGCAGACTCTCGGCGCTTTCCAGGCAACGAGAACTCATAGCTGGTACACGTCCCCGTCACGGGCGAGGAGCACCGGGCCAGGGAATCCGGCGGCGGCCAGTCGCCAGGCCTCCAGGTTCACGCCGCGAACGGGGTAGTGAATGAGGGCCAGTCGGGTTACCCCTGCCTCGCGGGCAACCTCCGCCGCCTGGGCCGGTGAGGAGTGGCCCGTATGCTCCCCGGTTGCCTCATGGATCAACAGATCGGCCCCCAGCGCCAGGCGGACCAGAGCTGCACAGGGTTCCGTATCCGCCGAGTAGACAATGGCTCGCCCCGTTGCGGTGTTCTCGAAGCGATAGGCCAGCGTCTCCACCTGTCCGTGGTGCACCGGCGCAGCACTGATCCGCACACCCCCCACCTCCATCACCAGGCGCCCCTCGCGGGGTAGAAGGGGATGCCATTGAAGGGAAAACATGTCCGGTCGTTCGGCCATGTCGAATAACTCCAGCAGGGTGTGGGCAACATCGAGGGTTTCTGCTGGCCCATAAACCGGCAGGGGAGCCTCACGGCCGCTGAGCCACAAGCCCTGGACCAGCATGGGCAAACCGTAGAGATGGTCCGCGTGGCGGTGGGTCAAGACAATGGCGCGGATGGCCTCCATGTCCACGCCAACGCGCGCCAGCTTGTGCAGTGGGCTGCCGCCGCAGTCAATCAAGACTGCCCAATCGGGTCCGCGCAGCGCCAGTCCAACAGTGTCATGTTCGGCGTCGGGCACCGACGCAGCGGTACCCAGGACGATCAGTTCGGGCATGGATTCGCCTCCTCGAGGCCAGACTGCGATCTCTGCTCGCCTGGGTCCGGGTCCGCGAAAAGATCTGGACGGGTGTCCTTGGGGATGATGACCGATAAGGCACGGGGCACCACTTCGCACTCGATGGGGGTCGTGCCAAAGGGCTCCCCATCCACGTGAACCGCCATGGGCTTGTCGGTCTCGACCCGGATGCTGCGACCCAGATAGAAGCTATGGCGAGGATCCCGAACATGCAAACCCGTGATGACACCCAACGCTGTACGGACCGCAGAAGCAAAGCCGGTGCCGGCGAACACATTCACGTCCAGGAGTCCGTCGTCCAGGCGGGCGTCGGTGGCGATGCGCACCTTGCCGCCGTACAATTGAGAGTTGCTGATGACGATGAGAATGGAGCGCCGGTAGATGCGCTGATCGTCGACAAAGATGCGGGTTCGGACGCCAGCCATTGTGGCAGCGATGGTCACCCCGGCGACGGCGTAGGCCACGACCCCCATCCGCCGCTGGCGGCGGGTGCGGGGTTCCATGGCGTAGGTCACTTCGGCGTCCAGGCCCAGCCCGGCCCACTGCAAAAAGTAGCGCCCATTGGCTTTGCCAAGATCAATACGCCGGATGGTGCCAGGCACGAGGGCCTTGACTGAGTCCAGGAGGGGCAACCAATGACGGGGTGACCGTGTGGGCAGGCCAAGTTCCTTAGCCCAGGCGTTGCCGGTACCTCCCGGTAACACACCCAGAGCCGTCGTGCCCCCGGCCAGGCCATTGATCACCTCGTTGATGGTGCCATCGCCGCCAACCACAAATACGGCGTCGAGGCCTTCGTCCCGCGCCTGCCGGGCCAGGTCCGTTGCTTCACCAGGACCTTCGGTCAGGTACGAGCTTGTCTGCCACCCATGCCCTTCCAGGTGACTCTGGACCGCGTGCAACTCGCGGCGCACGTCCCTCGGCCCAGATGCGGGGTTGACGATCAGATTGGATCGCATGCGATGTCCGTTTCGTTAGTGAGAGAGCCCATCAGAAGGGTCTCCATCGCGCCAGAGATGCTGTGATTATACCAGACCTTACCACCTTGCACCAATCCCGCTTGTCCAAAGTCGAGACTTGGTGTAGAATAGATACGAGCAAAGAGGTGAGGCGAGATGAGTGCCAAGGAAGGGACGCTGCGAATCAATGACATAGTGGGAGGGCGCTATCGCATCGTCTCGGGAGGAACAAGTCGTGACATCGGGACGTGGTACAGAGCCTACGATATGCAGCGCGACAGGCTGGTCGTGGCTCTGGTGCTGGCCCGGGGATCGAGGAGTGACTCGAGGATGATGGAACGCCTCACCAGGTCGCAAAAGATCGTAGCTGACCTGGCACAACCAGAATTGATCCCGTTCGAGGACATTGGTCTGGCGCATGGGCACCTGTACCTGGTGCGCAGCCACGTCGAAAGCCAAACCCTGGCCAGTCTGCTACATCACGCTGGATCCCTGGATAGCGACGCCACGGTAGAGATTGCCATCCACTTGTGCGAAGCTCTTGAAGTGGCCCACCGGGCGAAGCTGGTTCACGGGGGTCTTTCGCCTCATTGTGTATTGGTAGGAGAGGACGGTCGAATCCTTGTGACAGACACGGGGGTGCTGCCAGCATTGCGCCCTATCTCGGCGCCACTGGGCCAGCCGTGGGGGCGCATCCCCTATCTTTCGCCCGAGCAAGCCGCCGGCAAAGACTTGCGTCCCGCTTCAGACGTGTACACCATCGGCCTACTGTTGTACGAGATGCTGAGCGGCTGGCTGCCCTTTTGCGCCGACCGGGAGTCCTGCCTGGCCATGGAACACCTGAACCAGGCTCCAGCGCCTTTGCAGACCCTGGTTCCCCAGGTCTCGCCGTGCCTGGCACGGATTGTGGACAAGATCCTGGCCATGGAACACCTGAACCAGGCTCCGGCGCCTTTGCAGACCCTGGTTCCCCAGGTCTCGCCGCGCCTGGCGCGGATTGTGGACAAGATCCTGACCAAGGAGCCAGCAGCCCGCTACCGGGATGCGGGACAAGTGGCGCACATTCTGCACTCGCAAGTTGCGCGGCAAACGGCGTCTCAACTTGCGTCCGGGGAGCTCTTGGTCATCCCACCACCTCCGGCTCCACGCGCCGCCCAGGGTTATCAAAGCTCGGAGGTGGATACTCGGTCCGAGGAGCCAGCAGGCACAGATTGGCTGATGGTCTCCCTGATTGTTGCCGCGCTAATCGCAGTGTTGGGGCTGATTCCGGTGTGGCGTATCGTCTATCGCCGCTACGATGCAGATCACCTCCCCTACGGGGGAGGCGCCAACACCGTCCCGTCGTCAGCCACCATGCTATTCTTGCACCATCTGCCTGAGGAAGAAGCATGGCTGTGGCCATCGCACATCGAGGGCCAGGAAAGTCAGGCCACGGAAAGGACAGAAGTGAGTGGCT
>CBDUWJ010000171.1:0-5871 GCA_965370895.1 uncultured Anaerolineae bacterium
GGGTCCACGGATCCCGATTCCCACTCCGGTGAGCCGAATCACAAGACCAGAGGCAGCAGTATGACCGAGAATCTAATAGAAATTACCAACATGACCAAAGTCTACGGCATGGGGGATATCGCCGTGCACGCGCTAGGGGGGGTAGACCTAAGGGTGAAGCAAGGCGAGTTCGTAGCCATCATGGGGCCGTCCGGCTCTGGCAAGTCCACGCTGATGAACATCCTGGGCTGCCTGGACCGGCCCACCGGCGGTGCCTACGTGCTGGCCGGCGAGGACGTGAGCGAACTGAGCAAGGACAAGCTGGCGGGCGTCCGCAATCGCCAGATCGGCTTTGTCTTCCAGTCCTACAACCTGCTGCCCCGGCTGACGGCGGTCAAGAACGTGATGCTGCCCCTGCTGTACAATGGCCACGAACCCTTGTCTGACGCGCAGTGTCACGAGCGCGCCATCGCCGCCCTGGAGGCGGTTGGCCTGGGTGATCGGGTGGACCACCGGCCCAACGAGCTGTCGGGTGGGCAGCAGCAGCGGGTGGCCGTTGCCCGGGCCCTCGTCAACAGCCCTTCGATCATTCTGGCCGACGAGCCCACTGGCAACCTGGACACCCAGTCTAGTGAAGAGATCCTGGACCTGCTGCACCAACTGCATGACCAGGGTGCGACCATCGTCATGGTGACCCACGAGCCGGGCATCGCCGATCACGCCGGGCGTGCCGTCTTTCTCCGAGACGGGCTGATAGTCTCCGACAAACTGAATGGGTCGAGGAGGAAGGGGAGGAAGATATGAGCTTGCGAAGGACCCTCAAGATCGCCTGGGAGGGCCTGACCCTCAACAAGGCCCGTTCTTTCCTGACCACTCTGGGCGTCATCATCGGTGTGGCTGCCGTCATCATCATGCTGGCCGTCAGCTCTGGGGCCGAAGCTGTGATCGCTGACCAGATCAACTCCCTGGGGGCCAATCTGGTCATGGTTATGCCCTCGTTCAATAGAGGAGGCTTTGGCCAGGGAGCAGGGCGCCGCCCTGGTCTGGCATACGATGACATTGGGGCCATCGCTGAGAATGTGACCGGCATCAACGGCGTCTCGGCCGAGCAGGGCACCACTCAGGACGTGAGTGGAGGGGGAACCACGCTGGAGAGCGTCTCCATCGTGGGCACCACCGCCGGTTTTCCCGAGGTACGCGACTATGAGGTGGCGGAGGGACGGTTTCTGACCGGCAAAGACAACGACCGGGCCAACAAGGTCGCGGTACTGGGGTACGACCTTGCCCAGGAGATGTTTGGCGAGCAGGTGGCTCTGGGGCAAAAGATCAAGATCGGCTCGACGCAGTTCACCGTCGTCGGGGTGATGGAGAAAAAGGGCGTCGTGGGGACCACGGACTATGATGGGCGGGTCTACATCCCCATCGCGGTAGTGTTCAAAAAGTTCACCAGCGCCCGGTTCGGCGGCGATAGCGTGCGCCTCATCTACGTTTCCGCCGAGGGTAGGGAAACGATGGATGGAGTGATGTCGCAGGTCACGAGCCTGTTGGCTGAGCGGCATGATGTGGACCCGACGATGCCCGACTTTGTGTTGATGACCCAGGACAGCATCATTGATACCCAGGCATCCACGACGGAGACGTTTCGCAACCTGCTCGCCTGGGTCGCGGCGGTCTCGCTGGTGGTGGGTGGCATCGGCATCATGAATATCATGCTGGTCAGCGTCACCGAGCGCACGCGGGAGATCGGCCTGCGGCAGGCGTTGGGCGCGCGCCCCCGTGACGTGCGGTTCCAGTTTCTATTGGAGGCGATCATCCTCAGCCTGGTCGGTGGGCTGCTTGGCGTCCTGGTTGGCATAGGCGGTTCTTACCTCTTTGGCGCCCTGGGGACGATGCGCACCGAGTTGGTGCCAGCCTCCATCCCGCTGGCCTTTGCTGCCTCGGCGGTGGTGGGCATCTTTTTCGGCTACTATCCGGCCACAAAGGCGGCGCAGTTGGATCCCATCGAGGCGTTGAGGCGGGAATGAGCAGCACTGAAAGCACAGGCAAATGAGCAAACTGACAAACGGGCGAATGAGTAGAATCGCCTATCCTGGATTGAGAAATGGAGGAAAAACGTGAGACTTGTGTACGTGACACTGATTTTGGCACTAACTATCGGGGCCTTGACTGGGTGCGGTGCGGAGGAACCATCCGCATCCACGGGGGAGCAGGGGAGCCCGGCCCAGGTGGACAGTGGGGGCAGTGAGGGCAGTGAGGTCCACACCAGCGCGGCTCTTGGCGCCTCCTACGAGAATGCCCTGCCCGTGGACAGCCAGCTTGCGCTGGGCACCTTCTTACTGGAGGGGATGGAGAACGCCGTCACGCCAGGGCAGGCCAAGACCCTGCTTCCCCTGTGGCAGGCGATCCAGGGGGGAACGCTGCAAGGCGAGGCGGAGACCAACGCTGTCCTGAAGCAGATCGAGGCAGCGATGACGCCCGAGCAACTGGCCGCCATTGCCGCCATGCAACTCACCCGGGAGGACCAGGGTACCTGGGCCCAGAGCCAGGGGTTGAGCCTGGGCCTGTCGCCGGACGCGAGGGCCACGCGCCAGGCTGCGGGCGGAGGGGCGGGCGCGGCTGGGTCGTTCAGCGATTTGAGCGAGGAAGAACGGGCGTCCAAGCGCGCCACGGCCCAGGCCGGTGGCCTGAGCGGAGGGGGCGGGGGCGCGGGCGGACGATTCAGCGACCTGAGTGAGGAGGAACGGGCGTCCATGCGCGCCACTGCCGAGGCCGGTGGTACGGCCTTTGGCGGGCGCCGGGCCGGGCCGGGGCAGATCACCTTCCTGGCCAGGCCATTGGTCGAACTACTGGCCCAGCGGGCGGCAGAGTAATCGGACCCAGGCCAGCCGGTATGTGCGGGTGCATGAACTTGGGAAGGAGTGGGGAATCCTCAGAGGATGATCCCAGTTGTACCGGTGGGCCCAGTCAAGCCTACACTTGCGCTACACGGGTGCGGCGTGGTGGCAGTTGGGATCACCACGGTACGACGACCATATCGAGTGCGCGGGCAAATGACTACTATTGGCGCGGCAACGATCTTTTTGGTTTTCGCGTGGTACGCCGTTCACATGATTTGAATGACGCGCCGTCAAGTGAGCTGCTGTCAGCTCTTGATGGTGGAGAGTGTGACCGATGACCCAACGGATTTTGCTGGTAGACGACGACCGGGAGATCGTTCGTTTGGTGCGCGCCTACCTGGAGCGGAGCGGATATCAGGTATTGGTCGCTTACGACGGCGAGATGGCATTGCACGTCCTCCGCCGCGAGCGCCCTGACCTGGTGCTACTGGACCTGATGCTCCCCGAACGCGATGGCTGGGACGTGGCCCGTGTGGTGCGCGGTGACGTGGGACTGGCAACCATGCCCCTAATCATGCTCACCGCCCGCATTGAGGACCAGGACAAGATCGTCGGCCTGGAGTTGGGCGCCGACGACTATGTGACCAAGCCATTCAACCCCGGCGAGCTGATAGCCCGCATCCGGGCGGTGCTGCGCCGCGCCCAGGGAGAGCGCGTCCCGCCGACGGTGATTCAGGTCGGGGGAGTGCGCATCGACCTGGATCGCCACCAAGCACAGGTGGATGGCCAGCCGGTGCACCTGACCCGCACGGAACTCGGCCTGTTGCGGGCGCTGGCCGAGAATCCGGGCCACGCCCTCACGCGTCAGGAGTTGATCGAAAAGGGTCTGGGTTACAACTATGAGGGCTTGGAGCGGACGGTGGACAGCCACATCAAGAACCTGCGCCGCAAGCTTACCCAGGCCGGGGCTGAGGCAGAGCTGGTCGAAACCGTGTTCGGCATCGGCTATCGTCTAGCCGCGGACTACCGGCCACAGACGTCGTCGTCAGGCGAGGCTCGGTCTCCGGTGTCGGATGCGCTCGGAGAAGGTCAGACGTCGTACCTCGAACCCCGAACCTGGAACGCCGAACCATGAACCGGCTGTGGATGCGGCTGACCCTGGCCTTTACTCTGGTCATCTTGGTCGCCGTGGGTGCTGTCGCCATCCTGATCAAACGGACGGCCGACGCCGAGTTTCGCCAATACATCACCCGCAGCGGGATGATGGCCTCTGGCAGTGGGATGGAGGAGCTGATAACCTTCTACCGGCGAGAAGGCAGTTGGCAGGGCGTTGAAAGCCTGCTGACGGAGGGAGTCCTCGTCGGTAGGCCCACCGGGGGGATCCGGCCAATGGATTTCCGGCCAGACCGGGCAGGGATTCCGGGCACGATCAGGGGACGTCTGGATGTCGTGCTGGCCGGTGCCGGTGGAAAGGTGGTCTTTGATAGCGCCGGCGAGGACACGGGCAAGCGGCTGAGGCCCAGAGAACGGGAAAAGGCGCTGTCCATCGTCGATCCCGACAGCCAAGAGGTGATCGGCTATCTACTCATCGCCATCCCTCAACCGGTCAGGTTGGGGGCGCTGGAGCAGCGATTTCTCGATCGCCTGCAGAATGCTCTGGTCATCGGTGCGGCGCTGGCCGTGGGCCTGGGATTGATAGCCGGAGCGATCCTAAGCCGCAGCCTGACCGCTCCCCTGCAAAGGCTGGCAGCCGCAGCGCGAGCTGTCGCCGGCCGCGATTTCTCCCGGCGGGTTGAGGTGGAGGGCAGCACCGAAATGGCCGATGTTGCCCGGTCCTTCAACGAGATGACGGCCGCGCTGGAACAATCGGAACAGCAGCGGCAGAACATGGTGTCCGACGTGGCCCACGAACTGCGCACCCCGCTCAGCGTGCTCCAGGGCAACCTACGGGCCATCCTGGACGACGTCTATGCCCTGGATAAAGCCGAGATCTCGCGCCTCTACGACGAGACCCGCCTGCTAGGCCGGCTGGTGGACGACCTGCGGGAACTGGCCCTGGCCGATGCTGGACAACTACGCCTGCACTTGCGCCCCACCGACGCCGCCCAGGTGGTCTGCTCCACAACCGACAACCTGGCCCTGGTCGCCGATGCCCAGGGAGTGACCCTCTCCGCACGGGTAGCCGACGATCTGCCCGCCGTCCAGGCCGACCCCGACCGGGTGGCCCAGGTGTTGCGCAACCTATTGGTCAACGCCCTGCGCCACACGCTCCCTGGCGGTTCGGTCACCGTGACGGTCACCCGCCCCCGATCCGCTGCCGCCGTGGAAATCGCCGTAGCCGACACAGGTGAGGGCATCGCTCCAGAGGATCTGCCCCACGTCTTTGAGCGCTTCTGGCGGGCGGATCCCGCCCGTGCACGCACGGGACGTGCCCGCTCTGGCGGTCGCGACAACCGGTTGGCCGGCGGCACGGGACTTGGCCTGTCCGTCGCCCAGAGCCTGGTGCAAGCTCAAGGCGGGCGCATCTGGGTCGATAGTGTGCCGGGTGAGGGGACGACTTTTCGGTTCACGCTGCCTCTTGCCCAGTCCTCCCTCTGAGACGGCTCATATCAAGGGGCAGAATCTGAACAAACTCCGCCCTGAGGCCGGAGTTTGTGACCGCCTGGCAACGTCCACCTGCACAGAAGCAAAGCGCAGCCAGCATATCTCCTGGATAAGCCTCACCAGGCCCACCACAATTGTGGCAGCCCCCGCCCGAGCCCGAATCCCTGATCACGATGTCTCAAATGCCAACAAGCGACACCAGAATTCGTTCACTTGTGACTTTTGTCATGGATCAAGAACTGACGAATGGCACTTACGCGATCGCACCATTTCTGGTAGAGTGAAGCCAATACAGAGGGAGGTACGGACACTGTGAACAAGGTATTGAGAATCGTTGGTATCCTGCTGGGTGTCGCGCTCCTGATCGGGGCTGGCGCCCTGTTTCTGGCACGAGGGCAACGAACTGCCACTGCCGAATCCCCGGCGCCCATGGCCGTCGTCTCGCGGGGCA
>CBDUWJ010000172.1:0-5806 GCA_965370895.1 uncultured Anaerolineae bacterium
CCGGGAAGCAGCAAACCTCATTTTGGAATGCAGACCTGGTGTGTTTTCTTCGGATCTGGCAAGTGCGGGTGTTCAAGTCTTGCGTGTGGAGAAAAAACCTGTTCGGTCTCTTAGCATTCAGAGCTGGCTGTGATAGATCCTGCTAGTCCCAGTCGCACGCGGGGCGTCTGCGACCTGTCCGATCTGCTGATTCCCCATACTTGAAGATGATACCCCGGGCAGTGTTGGGGACCAGGTTCAAGATCACTTCAGCTCCCGTCAGCTCTCGATGCATGCGTTGTCGTATGTCCCAAAGCATGGTATAATCTAGCATGACTGACATCCAGAATCCCGTCTCTTCGCACCTGGGCCACGCCGGGAACCGATCGGACACAGCTACCCTGCCGAGGAAACCCAGGCGATTGACGTGGTGCTGGCCGCAGAGCCACGCCAAGGTGTGCTGACAGCAAGATCATGGACAGTGGATCCCGTGTGAAGTATGAGCGTCGTCTGAAAACGAGGAGCGGAACCCCATGGTTTACCAAGAATGTGCCCTCTATGGAGAGTTGGTTCTTTGGCTGCGCGACCGGGCGGCTGAACTGCTGGCCGGTGACCAGGGCAGTGTCGAGGCGGAGCAAGAGCGGCTGGATGCCCTCATCGGCGGCTGGTTCTTCGCGCCTCAGGACGAACTTTACGGCTGCGCCCCGCGCGACCTGATCTGGGCCGAGCAACTGGGTCAGCCCAACCCCATCGATCCCGAACGCCTGGACGAATTCTTCGATGACGACTGCTCTGTCTGCCAGCTCGAACGGGCTCGGATCAAAGCCGCCCTGGATACAGGGGAGGAGCATGGCTGGCAGTGGCATTACGACGACGGGGGTTTCCCTCTCATTGCTCGCTACGACCCCGAGGGCTGGGACGAGCGTTGGGCCGAGGACGATGCTTCATTCGAAGCCATGCACAAAGAGGAAAAAGAGGAACAATGCCCCCCGGCCGCACCGAGCTACGAGCCCCCGCCCACGCACTCGGGTCAGGTGGATCCTGACGCTTTTCTCGAGATCCTGCGCCAGCCCTGGATCGATCCAGCCCTACATCGAGCGGCCGAGAAGTTGGCCGAGCACTGCGATGTGCCTGTGCCCGCGGGCCGCATGGGCCCGGGTTACCGGCGCTTGACTCAAAGGGAGGCGCTCTCCCTGCTGGCCGGCCTGGACCGGCAGGGCGTGGAGGTCGAGGCGCTACTGGCTCAGATAGACGCCTGGCCCTACCAGAACATTGCCCTGGATTGGCTCAGTGAACCGGAACAAAACGCGGCCCTGATCTGCCAGGCCCTGGAGCAGGAATCGTCGCTGGACAACCGTGAGGGCCACGCACGCCTCCGCCAGCACCGGGATTTTATCTTTGTTCTGGCCCGTGTGGTGCCGCCCGGCGCTCGCCTGTGGTTGCAGGGCTGGTTGGAGGCTGTGGCCCTGGGGGCTTTTGCTGCGCCCGACCTGCCGTTCTGAAGAGAAGGAACCATGGGGACTGAATCGGATCGCGAGCGCTGGGATCGCAAATACGCCGCCGGGGAGGGGCCAGCCCACTTTCGCGCGAACCGCCTCTTGACCGAGAATCTCCAGCTTCTAACCGGAGGCCGGGCGCTGGACGTGGCCTGTGGATTCGGCGGCAACGCCTTGTACCTGGCATCCCTCGGCTATCAGGTGGATGGCGTCGACGCGAGCGGGGTAGGACTGGCACAGGCGCAAGCCGAAGCAATGCGGCGCGGTTTGTGGATCAGGCTGATCCAGGCCGATCTGACGCGCTGGTGGGTGCCGCCTGCATACTACGACCTGATCGCTGTGTTCTCCTACCTGAACCGCGAGCTCATGCACCCCCTGGCGGCCGGGCTGCGTCCCGGGGGACTGTTGTTCCAGAGCAATCGCAACAAACGATTTCTCGAGATGCGGCCTGGCTTTGGTCCAGACTTTTTCCTGGAATTGGGCGAGTTGCGCCGGCTGGCCCAGGAGAACGGCCTGGAGGTACTGTACCACGCTGATGGACTGGCCGACAAGCCGTATGTGTCACGGCTCATTGCCCGGCGGCAGCCATAGAGTGCGTCCCAACTGCGCACCTAAGTCTTCTCTATCCCCTGCGCCCGCACCCGTTCCCAGGATTGGCGGATTCGCTGCAGTTCTTCGCGGCTGTCGGGGACCAGGCCATAGCGGGCGCTGACGTAAGCCTCGGTAATCAGTTCCACATCGGCTTCTTGTCCGGGAAACGCCTCGTGGAGCGTCTCCATGTACTCGTAAGGCGTCTGAGCCTCGAGGCGGGGATAGCCAGCGCTGGTAGCCAAGCGCACAACATTGACATAGATCCTCTGGATGGTGATCGCCGAGAGAAGCCGGTGGCCTACACCAAACACATCCACCAAACCCGCCAGTTGGCCCAGTCTATCACGGCCAGATTGGAGCAATCCGAGCAGACTCTGGGCCAGAGCTCCCGCTGATAGTAGTGATTCTCGCGATTCGTCAGCTCCCTCGCGCTGGTCCCGGTGTGTCCGCCACCAGGTGAACAGGACGACGAGGAAGATCATCACCACGATGATCGTCGAGAGGATCGTTGCCTGTACGGCCCCCATGACCGGGGGCACCATCACCTCCTGACCGTCGGGGACAATCGCGAATGGTTGCATCAATCCGCCCAACCCCTCATTCATGCCCTCCAGAACCTCCGCGAAAGCGTTCCAGTCTTCCGGCAGAAGGGAAATGACCAGTTCCACCAGGGCCAAGAGCAACAGGGCCAGGCCCGCAACGAATACAAACAGAACGATGAGGAGGGGTGACAGCCAGCTTAGTGCCTGTTCGAGGCCGCCTGTGTGAAAGATGACGGCCACCACGGTGCCCAGCGAGACCAGAAGCGCCACTGCACCGACTGTCGAACCGATCCAAAAGCCACCGAAACGCACCCCACTGCTGTTAGGCAGCCGGCTGACGTCCTCGATGCGAGCCAGGGCCAGGGCGACCAGGGCGAAAAAGAAATAGGGGACAACGAACCCCGATATGTCCTCGCCGGTGAACACGCTGATGATCAAGGCAGTGCCCATCAGGATCACAACGCCCGAGCGAAAGCTAAAGCCCACGCTGCCAGCGCCGAGGCTGCGACGGGCCAGATGGGTACCCCTTGCCCACAGATGGGTCAGGGTCAATATGGCAATGAACTCGACGGGCACCGCCCATGTCAGGGTGGCGAAGCTGCGCAAAGGCTGCAAGAACCAATCGATGCCCCGCAGGCCGGCATCAGCGTAGACATGGAAGCGTAGAACCAGGCCGATGCTCAATAGCAGACCTGCAACGAGCAAGCTTTGCTGGAGTCGCAGCGATAGGTTCGCTGCGACTAGCGCCCGATACAAGTAAAAGAAGCCCAGGAGCAGGGCCAACAAGCCCAGCCAGCTTAACAACGGTGAATGGGGAGCTGGAGCCAGCCCGATGCGCTCACGCGTCAATGCCAGAAATACAGGTGCCGCCCAGCACACCTCGGCCGCTGCCAGAGCGACATAGATCGCTTCCCGGCGACTGTTGACTCTTACCCCCTTCAGATGGCCAGCGGCCGGCAACTCACCCGAGATCGATTCGCCCGTGAGTTCATCGCGTTTCATCAGCCGCTCCAGCGAAACGAATGGGGGGTGCATGTTCGGGCGCCCAATCCTCTGGTTCGCCCATGAGAGTCTCGTCAAAGGGGAGCTCTCCGGCAGGCAGGTGATAGACCAGGATCCCAGGCGGGAGGGAGCCAATATCCGGCGGAAATCGTCCGTCCCCATCCGACACGGACTTGGGCGCCTGGTCTTCCAGGGAAATGAGCACCAGCCGGCGGCCTACCCCGTATAGGCGGACCAGCGTGGACAACAGCTCCTCGGTCACCACCGCTGTGACGACGACCAGCGTAGCGCCCCACGGCAGACGGGCGCTTTCGGTCAACAGCAGCGCTTCGATGGAGGTAGTGGCAAAACTGGTCACCGCAGCTAACGCCTCCAGCATACGAGCCAGTTGGTCGGGGCGGCGGCTGGGCAGCACCTTGATCGGCTGGTCTGAGTGGGGAATGCAGCCGTTGGCCACCAGGCCCACTATGTAGCGCTCCTCGACACCATAGCTGGCGATGGAGGCCGCTACGCTGATAGCGTGCTCCAGGAGCATGGGCTTGACCCCGCGCCAATGCTTGGCAAACGTGGCGACGTTCAGGAAAACTACGAGGTTGTGACTGGTGGTCGGTTCGTAGACCTTGACCTGCAGATCCTGCCGCCGCGCCGTGGCCTTCCAATGGACATGGCGAAAACTGTCCTGAGGCTGATAATCACGGATCCCCACTGCCCGGCTCGGATCCTCAAAAATGCGCCAGGTAGCCTTTGTTTCCCCAAAGGGTTCCTTGAGCGGGAAGCCAAGCTTCTCCAGGGGTAACACCTGAGGATAGACGATCAGCCAATCGAGGCGATCCTGTTTCAGTTGCCGGCGAAAGAGTCCAAAAATGTCACCCGACGTGAGGCGGACCGGGCCAAAGGGGTAAAAACCCCGTCGAGTGCAGCGGATCCGGTAGCGGCGGGTGACCTGCTCGAACCAACGGATCGATAGCGCCCCGTGAAAATAGCCTATCTGACCGGACAACGAGGGGAATAGCGTGTCATTCTCCAAGGGCAGGGCCAGTGACCATTGGTCCTCGACCATTAGCCAGCCCAGGGGCAATAGTTTTTCGTTGGCAACGCGTAGCGTGAGTTCCCTTACCTCACCTGAGAAAGCGCGCCGTTCATCAAAGGCCCGCTGGTATACAACGCCGTCCAGGCTGTGGCGATTCCACCACCAGGCAACCGGTATGGTCGTCAGCAGGAGGGCCGAGATGACCAGCAGAGCCCTCGCATCAAAGAGGAGGGCTATGGGTATCAGGATAAGGGCCAGGTAGATCCAGGCTTTGTTGAACATGACGACAACCGGACGTCAGTTGGCAGTTTCCTCCTGGAGCCTGCTGTTGATTCCTCGGCGCACATCGCCAAATCCCTCTTCCAGGTAGGGATAGGCAAACAACACCGATCCAGCGCCGAAAATCGCCCCGGTGATGGTCCGCAGGACCCAGGTGCTATCGTGAACGCCGAATAGTTGCAGGAGCCCATCGATCCCCATCGGCACCAGGAACAACAGGTAGTAGCGGAACGGCATTTTCCAGTCCCTCCACTTGTGCCGTATCAGGGCGTAAGCCAGGCCAGTCAAGAGAATAGAACCGTAGATCGCCACGTCGCGTTGGCAGAAGGCCACCTTCCAGCCGATGGCCTCATTGCCGATATCCCGGGAAAGTGGATGGGTCTCTACGCCGGCTGCTGCAAGTTCTTCGTGCGAGTAGGCGTGCTTGGGTCCGCCAAGGAAATAGGAACGCTCCGGAATCTGGTGACAGAGTGGGCGATAGACGGTATAGATAACCTTGGCTGGTATCGTCCACCCGGCATCCATGAAAATGGGTGCCAGCAATGGCACGCCCACATAGAGTGCCCACAGCAGGTTCGCCAAAGCCAGCCAATGCTTGGCCAACTTGAATACAGCTTTGTCGGCGAAAACTGCCAGGTCATGGGTGTGCCCCGTAGGGGACTGCGGCTCCCCACTGGGTTGCGTGTCTGTCAATCTAGGCTCCCTCTAGGGCAAGGCCGTGTCTACTGGCGCGGACCAACGACGTCCTCCGACAAGGCCTTTGCCAGATGTTTTTCCAGTTGCGCGGCCGTCAGAACACCCATGTGCCGCAATTGGATCACACCGCTCCGGTCTACTAGAAGGGACATGGGCAGTCCCGGCCCCCGGTATTCGTTCATTACCTGGCC
>CBDUWJ010000173.1:0-5776 GCA_965370895.1 uncultured Anaerolineae bacterium
CTTTGCTCCGGATGTAGAGGTACGTCGAGAAAGTCGGGACATCTGATCACGCCCCAAAAAGCCGCGCCTTATCAAGAAAATGCCAGGACAAAGAGGGGGATGCCGATCATGGCCCCGAAAGCGTGAAGGCGAGGATCACTTCCAGCACCGTGAGAAACTACCCTGTCACGATGGCCAAGGATCGCCCGGCCAGCCTGGCGCCCAATCCTGAAAGACGATTCGTGGACACGATCCACTACCGAGAGTGCGCTTTTCCTCTCCTCCCCTCGTCAAGGATGGCATGCTCCTCTCTGTCGAATCGTCATCGCATTTGAGGGAATTCTCAGCTATCTCTGAGTATCGGTCACCATAGCACGTGGACCGCATCTGTACAAGCCAAGGCGCGGTGTGTTCCCTGTCTTCATCCTTCTGTCGTGGGTATGTCATCTTGTCGCGCTGCTCCAACACGTGGAGCAGCGGACGGGGTTCGAACAGCCGACCAAGACGCAATGCTCGCGCCTTTGGTGACTAGGCACGCCAAAGCGGTGACGCCTGACTGGATCCGAATCGCCGTGTGCTTAGGACAAGCAGGCTTCTTGAACCTTCTTTAGCAAACCATCCATGCTTAGCAGTGTGTGGGTGTAGAAGTGCAGTCGCCCAGCGTTGTTGCCGCTGCTGTTTCCCTGGAGTTCGCGGATGCGGTCGTCACCGGAGAAACTCACAAAGAGAAGGGGCACCCTGGACCAATGGGGCGAGTTGCGTATCTGCTCAGACAGGTGGTAGGCTTCTGAGGTCGAGTCGGATAGGTCTACAATCACAAGACTCGGATGTGTGACGTACATCGTGTGCTCGGTCTCGGCCCAGCTCGATAGCATATCCACCTGGTAGCCGCCCAATCGAAGAAGGTCCGATACGCCTTCCACGAGGGGCGAACTCTGGCCAAGCACCAATATCCGTCGTTTGCCGTTGCTCATGACCTACTGTCTTTCGCCTGCCCTGCTGGCCTACGGAGTCCGAACAACCGGAACGTGTTGTGCGAGTCGTACCGGGTCCGAATAGCTGAGCGTTTGATTTCCGCGCTACCATAATAGCACAGGACGGCAAAAGAAGACATCCCCCCAAGGGAGGATGTCAGGAGGTAAGTTTTTGGAACCTATGGCTTACGGCATTGTGCTGACCGGGTCTGAACCAGTGATACAGGGCATCATCCCTCAAGGCCCCATCGGCGGCACCAGTCCCCTCGCTGCGGCAAAGAGACGAAGTTCGGCCTTGCTGGCCAGATTCAGTTTGTTATAGATGTTGCGCAAATGAGTTTTGATGGTCTTTTCGCTGAGATAGAGTTCATCCGCGATCTCAGCGTTCTTGAGCCCTTGGCTGGCCAGGGCGAAGACTTCCCGTTCACGAGGTGTCAGCACCTGGATGGCTTCTTCACCATCGCCGGGCTTTCCCTGGAGCCGGCTCAACTGCTGAACCACTTTGGCGGCCACAGACGATGCCAGGAGTACCTGGCCCTGATACACCGAACGGATGTTGTCGGCCAATTGTTCGACGCTGACTGTCTTGAGTACGTACCCTGAGGCCCCTGCGATCAGCGCAGCACTTACCTCTTCATCGGCGTCGTAGGCCGACAGGATCAACACTCTGGACGCCGGACAGATCTCGAGCAACTCCCGACAAAAGTCAGCGCCGTTTCCATCGGGCAGGTGAAGGTCCAGCAGGATCACATCCGGCGGCTCCTTAGCCGCCAAGGCCAGAGCCTCGGTGCCCCGGCTGGCCTCACCGACCACGTCAAAGTCCTCCTCCAGATCCAACAGGGCTCGCAGACCCTCACGGAAGACCGCGTGATCATCAACCACCAGTAGCTTGAGCATTGTCGTTACTCCCTCTTTTGTGATTCACGCTGCCCAGGTACGGATGCTGGACATCGCTGTTCCTAGCCTTGCTGCGGGGACTCGGCGGACCGAAGGGGGAATTGCAGGGCGAAAACGCTGCCTTTGCCAGTCTCGCTCTGCAGCGTGATCTTGCCTCCATGCTGTGCCATCAGATCGCGCACTATTGCCAACCCCAGACCTGTGCCTGTCGAGCCGGGGTTGTTGTTGCTTCCCCGGTAGAAACGCTCAAAGATCTTCTCCTGTTCGTCCGCGGGGATGCCGGTTCCCCTGTCACCCACGGCGATTTCCACCATCCGTCGGGAATTGGAGCCCACCTCGCGGGCGGCTACCCACACCTCGCCGCCCGGAGCCGAATACTTGAGCGCGTTGTCCAGCAAATTCGTCAGGATCTGGATGAGATGATTCTTGTCGGCCCACAGTCGTGGCAGATCATCCTGTACCTGCTTTTTGAGTTCGATGCTCCGTTTCGTTGCAGCCTCTTCATAAACCTCCAACACCTGGGTGATGACGTCCTCGGCTGCCAATGACTCCGGGTGGATGCGCAAGGCGCGCTGGTCCAAACGCGTTAGGTCCAGGATATTCTCCACCATCGTCTCGAGACGGTGGGTTTCCTGCTCGATGGTCTTTAGGTAATAGGCCTGCTTTTCCGGGCGTCCCTTGCGGGCTAGCGTAGCGTACAGCTTGATCACAGCGAGCGGAGTACGCAATTCGTGTGACACGTTTGACACGAAGCGAGACTTGAGTTTGTCGAGTTCCTCTAGTTGGGCGTGCTTCTCCCGGAGCTCGCGCAGGTGCCCTACGCGTTCCTCCTCCAGAATCTTGAGGGGATTGATGTCTTCAACCATTGCCACCACGTTGCCGCCGACGTCATCCGAGATATGTGCAAAAGCCAGGGACATACGTGTATGGCGATACTCCCCTTCTGCGAGTTGGACCTGTGCGTCCACCTGTCGACGCTGCCCCGTGATTGATACTTCCTCCAGTGCATGGAGTAGGCGTCGCCCATCGCTTGGCACCAGAAACTCGGACAGGTTGTGGCCCACCAGGCTTGTGTCAGAACGAGAAAGCAGACCGACAAGCGCCGGATTGCAGACCCGGATGTCGCCCGTGACGGTCAACACGCCGACACCCAAGGGCGAAAACTGAACCACTATCTCATAGTCGTATCTCGCCGACTGTGGCTGTCCTTGGTGGATGCGCTCCAAGATCAGCGATGCCTCGCTGGCCAGGTGCGTCATAAGCCGAATGGCGTCTTGGCCAAAGGCACGGCGGTGGAGGGGCTCGGCCACACCTAGCATGCCCACTTGCTGGCTCTGCACCCGCAGGGGCAAGATGAGGGTGTGTTCAATGTCCAATGCGGCCATCTTCTCTCGGTCTGAAGGTCCGGCACCCAGCCAGTCAAGTGAACGAGCCACAGGGATTTCCCAGCCGGCCAAGGTCCCATCACCCTGCAAGGTTATGGCTTCGAGCCGCTCCTTCTGCTCGCCCAAAGCGACTGCGCAGCGCAGCCTAGTAGCGGCAGTGCCATGGGCCCTTCCCTCCCCGCGTAAAAAGATAAATGCGTGCCGGACACCGGTGAAATCGAGGGCTTCCTGGGCCACCGGCTGAAGCTCTGCGCCGACATCCATCGGCTGCAAGGATGCGCTCAGGTGTGGTTCGACCAGTTCGCGCACACGTTGGCGCGTGTCATCCAGTAGACGCATGCGGTAGAGGATGGGCGCGACATGACGAGCGAGTTCGCCTGCCACATGGACATCCTGCTTGTCAAACCGTGCCGTCTGACGGTCTGTCCACTCCAACAGGCCGAAGATTCGACCCTCCAGGAGCAAGGGAATGCCCAACCAGGAGCAGACTTGCTCCTCACCTGGAACCGGTTGCCAGTGAGCATCCTTTGCTATATCCGCCACCGCCACCGCTCGACCGCTGTCCAGAACTGCGCGGGCGGCTCCCATCTGGCCGGTTGGCAAAGTCAGGCCCGGCAGCGGTGCGGTGACGCCACGGCTCGCCAAGACCTCGAGATGATCGCCCTCAAGCCACATCACCGAGATCCCATTACACTGCATCAGGCGGCTGGCTTCCTTGAGGAGCGTCGCCAGCGTGCCCTGCAGATCTGTCGCTAGGCTGGTGCTATAGACCAATTCCAGCAGTTGCTGACGCCAATCTGTCGACTGTTTGCGTTGCCTGCTCACTTTGTCTCCTGTCTAGCGGTCCGGCCCTGATTTCTGCTCTATTATACCACTATCTTGCCAAGTTGCCAAGTAGCCGAATCGCTGAAAGTATGCTATAATGGGGCTAGTCTATAGATGGAGGAGGATCCAATGGAGAACACAATCGTTGCCTGTGTCCAGCAACGGATGGGCATCATGGCCACTCACGAGGAGTTTGAAGCTGAGGCCCGTCGTTTCCTACGCCAGGCCCAGGCCAAGAAGGCACAGCTCGTTATCTTTCCCGAGTTGACAGGTTTAATGCTGGCCCCTCCCCTGGTCTCGGGCTTTAAGCTGGGCTTTATCAAACGAGCGGATCAAGGTAGCCAGCCCACGGCGGGGTTCGTGAGCCGGCGCCTGGGGCGTGTCTCGGATGCCGCTGCCGGCATGCTCGGCGGGGGCTTCCGAGGAAGCCTGATCCGGCTCCTGGACAAGAACAGCACTGCCCTGCGAGACGTCTACCTGGAAACCTTTGGCAGGCTAGCGCGAGAGTACGGCATGGTTATCGTGGGCGGCAGCCTGTTCCTCTATGATGAAGAAACTGCGGCTTTGCGGAACCGGGCCTGCGTGTTTGACGTGGATGGTACGCTACTGGGCTACCAAGACAAGCTCAACCTGACGCCGGACGAAAGACAGGTGGCGGTGCCGGGCACGGACCTGAACGTATTGGAGACCGGATTTGGACGCTTCGGCCTACTCATTGGGCGGGATGTCCTTTATCCAGAGTTGGCTCGCCTGCTGGTCATGCAGGGTGCGGAGCTACTGGTTGGTATCTCTGCCAGCCCAGGCTCGGAGCAGGGCAGTGTGGTTCGGCGAGCGCTGGCCGTTCGTGCCGAGGAGAACCAGGTCTTTGCCGCTGCCAGTTTCCTGCTGGGGCCGAACTACCTGGACCAGGCAGACCGGGAGGATTACTATGGACAGTCGGCGCTTCTGGCGCCCATCTCGCTGACCAACAGGGGCGATGGCATGCTGGTTCAAGCCGGCACGAACCGCACTGAGGCCTTGATCGCCGCCGATCTGGATGCCGATGCGTTGCACAACCTGTGGGAGACCGGTAGCTTCCGTCCCCGGCAGGAGATGAACCTGGGGAACCTCGGCCCGACGTTGGCGAGAGTGTACGACGAGGGACTGACCATCGAGCAATTCGCCGCGCAGCGCGTTGTCGGGCCGGTCGTCGCCGAACCATCGTATCCGTCCGAACCGATGCCAGAATCGGAAGAGGTGGAACCTGCCGGTCTTGCCCCTGAACCCGAGGAGACGGGATCTGAGTATCTGCCTGAACCTACTGCGGGGCTCGAGGAGGCGGGATCCGAGGACCTGCCCGATCTTCCTCCTGAACACGAGGCGGCGGAATCTGATGCCCTGCCCGCCTCCGTGCCGGAGGCCCTATCGTTGACCGGCAGTCCGAACGCCGAGGAGGGCTAGCGAGTCGAATAATGACCGGTGTCCTGGGCCTTGTCGGCTCCGCACGGCCGTGGGGCAACTCGGATCTACTGGTTCGCCAGGTACTGCGGGGCGCTCAGGCCGAGGGGGCTGCGGTTCACTTGATCCGGCTGACGGATCTGCACCTGGAATCGTGCACTGGCTGTATGCGTTGCGTCCTCGGCGGTAAGCCCTGCCCACTGGTTGACGACATGGCATGGCTGCTGGAAGCCATCGGCGCCGCCGGCGGGCTTGTGCTCGCAGCGCCCACCTACTTTC
>CBDUWJ010000174.1:0-5773 GCA_965370895.1 uncultured Anaerolineae bacterium
TGATGGAAGGGCCTTGCCCGGGAAACTGTTCATCGTCGAGGGGATTGACGGCTCAGGGAAGAGTACCCAGCTAGATCTGCTAAGCAAATGGCTCATCGGCCAGGGGTACTGCGTGGCTTTCAGTGAGTGGAATTCGTCGCCGCTGGTCAAGGCAACTACCAAAAAAGGCAAGAAGAAGCATATGCTGACACCTGCCTCCTTTAGCCTGATCCACGCAGCAGACCTCGCTGATCGGATGGAGCGTCAGATCTTACCCGCACTCAAGGCCGGGGCCATCGTCTTGGCCGACCGCTACGTCTACACGGCCTTCGGTCGCGACGTGGCCCGGGGAGTCTCGCCTAGCTGGGTGCGCAAGGTATACGCCTTTGCCGTCATACCGACGGTGGCGTTCTACTTCCACGTGCCCCTGGAAGAGTCCCTCACGCGCATTCTTGGCGGGCGGCCGCAACTCAAGTACTATGAAGCTGGAATGGACATCGGCTTGAGCGACGACCCCTACGAAAGCTTTGCCCTCTTTCAGGGTCGCATCCTGGAAGAGTACGACAACATGGTGGACGAATTTGGAATGACCGTGATTGACGCAACGCTTCCCCTTGTGGAGCAACAGGAGATGGTGCGCGAGATCATCACGCCGTTGTTGTCCGGTGCCCTAAGAGCGGAACCCAGTGCCTGGCGGGAGGTGCTGGCCGCGGAGAGCGTATACGGTCGGTATCTGGACAAAGTCCTACCGGAAAGGAGCGCACCGTGACCAGGGTCCGATTCTACGGTGAGGGTCTGGCCGGCTATGATCGCAAGAAGCCACTGCCAGGAAGGCTGATCGTACTGGAAGGGACTGACGGTGTAGGGCGCTCCACACAGATTGCCCTGCTGCGGGAATGGGTAGAGAGTAAGGGCTACGCCGTGCAGGCCACCGGCCTAAAGCGCTCCGCCCTGGCTGGCAGAGGCATCAAAGAGGCGATGCGCGGCCACACTCTGGGCGACCTCACGACGTACCTTTTCTACGCCACGGACGTGGTGGACCGCCTGGAGAAACTGATCCTCCCCTCGCTTAGGGCCGGTTTCGTGGTGCTCACGGACCGGTACATCTACTCCATTATTGCCCGGGCCATGGTTCGCGGCGTGGACCCGACATGGATCCGGGACGTTTTTGGCTTTGCTCTGGTGCCCGACGCGGTGTTCTATCTCCACGCTGACATGCCCCACCTGATACCCCGCGTGCTCAATGCCCGGGGATTTGGCTACTGGGAATCAGGTTTGGACTTTTTGCCGCACCGGGATTACTACGAGGCATTTGTGGAGTACCAGACACGTCTGCTGGCGCAATTCGAAGCCATGGCCGATGAGTACAGCTTCCGTCGCATCGACGCCACACAGAGCATCCGAGAGGTGTTCCAGACAACGAAATCGGAGATCAGAAAAGTGCTCACGGGCATGAAACCCATCTCCCCTCTGAGAGCGGAACAGGAACTGGCTGGCGCCATAGGCACAGACAGAATCGAGGAGATAGAGCGAAAAAAGAGGAGGAATTAGCCAGGCGCCAATCCCAGCAGATACAGTCTGTGCCCACCCTGGATGATTAGATTCCGGCCAACATAGCAAGCAAGTCGAAGATTACTCACAAGCTGTGGAAGCGTTCCGGTATGCAGCGAGTCTGGAGTACTCTGCGGAAACGCCAGGGCAGCCCATCTTTGGCTGCCCTACTGTTTTGTGGTAGAATAGGTTCAGTTGCTGTGCGGTTTGCCTGAGAAAGGTAGGGCAGTCTCAAACGGACGAGCAGGATGGGAGGCGTGCAATCTTGCGCAGCAAAGTCGACTATGCCTCTGCTCAGGGGAGCTAGCCTGGTCACCACGCGGTGCAACAGGCTGACCGTACATTGATATGAGTGTCGTTGACGAAGTCAAAGATCGCCTTGACATTGTCGAGGTAATCCAATCGTACGTGCCACTGAAAAAGGCAGGGCGCACCTACAAGGGCCTTTGTCCCTTTCACTCCGAAAAGACGCCTTCTTTCGTGGTGTTTCCGGACACGGGCACCTGGCACTGCTTCGGCGCCTGCGGCACTGGGGGTGATGTGTTCACCTTCATCATGAAGCAGGAAAACCTCGACTTTGGCGAGGCGCTGAAAACGCTGGCCCGGCGTGCAGGTGTCGAGTTGGAACCGCGCAGTCCTCAGGCAGCGGCTGCCGAGCAACGGCACGGGCTTCTGCGCGAGATCAACCAGGTGGCCGCAACTTACTTCCATCATCTGCTCCTCCATAGTGATGAGGCAGGGCGCGCCCGGGCCTATCTGGAGGACCGGGGGCTGACCCAAGAAACGATTGACCGGTTCCAGGTAGGGTACGCCCTGAATCAATGGGATGGGCAATTGCGGTACTTGACCAGCAAAGGCTATGCCCTGGCCGACGTGGCTGAAGCTGGCCTGATCGTCGAGCGGGAGGACAAGAGCGGCTATTATGATCGCTTCCGAGGGCGAATCCTTTTCCCAATCCGCGACCATCAGGGCCAGACCCTTGGCTTTGGAGGACGCGTCCTGGACGACAGCGTACCCAAGTACCTCAACTCGCCTCAGACGCCCCTGTTCGACAAAAGCAGTGTGCTCTTTGGGTTGGACCAGGCCAAGAAGGGTGTCCGCACGACGGGTGAGGCAGTCATCGTCGAGGGGTACATGGACGTGTTGATGGCCCATCAACATGGCATCGCCAACGTGGTGGCTCAGATGGGCACGGCGCTCACCGAGGCGCAGCTCAAACGGCTAAAGCGATACACGCAGCGCTTCATCCTGGCCCTTGACTCTGACGTAGCCGGCAACCAGGCGACACTGCGCGGGCTGGACGTCGCCCGCCAGGTGATGGACCGTGATGTCGTGTCAGTTGCTACGCCTGTGGATCTTATCCGCTTTGGGGATCGGCTTACTGCAGATATCCGCATCCTCTCGCTGCCGGTGGACCGCGATCCCGATGAAGTGATCCGCGAGAGCCCCGCACACTGGGCGCAACTAATCGCCCAGGCCAAGCCTGTGATGGAGTATTACTTCGATGCTCTCACCGTAAACCTGGATCTCACAACGCCAGAGGGAAAGTCTGCATCTGTCCAGGCTCTCGATCCTCTGCTAGCCGAGTTGGGCGATTGGGCACAGAGGACACACTATGTGCAAAAACTGGCACGAATGATCCGAATGGATGACCGTGTGCTGTGGCAGCAGATCCAGCAGGCAACCGGGCGCAAGCGTCGGGCGCATCCTGCCCAGTCCATGGAGGATGCTGAGAAACCGGAGACAGCTCCCCTGGGCCTGGATGGACATTGCTTGTCATACGTCCTCTACTATCCGGACCTATTGGCCCAGGCGGACGAGGCGCTCCGGGAGTGTGGAGAGGAGCCCCTGCGCACCGAGGACTTGAGCCGGCCGGAGGATCAGTCCATCTTGGGCCTGTGGCGACAGTGGCTTGCCGATGGTGCCCCTTCGGATGTGCAGGCAGCGTTCTACGACTCTCTGCACGAAAGGCTGCAGGTTCGTGTCGACTGCTTGGTCCAGATACGAGAAGATGAGCCACCGGCACCCGAGGGTTTGCTGAGAAGTAAAGTCCTGGACGCTATCACCCAGCTCAGGCTGCGCAACTTGCAGCATCGGAACTTCGAGCTACACTTTCTGCACGAGGACGCACAGGCATCAGGAGATCGGGAAGCCTTGAGAGAATACGGGCGGCTTAACATCAAGCTGAGTACGCGAATTCGTCGATTGCAGCAGTCTATGTACGACAGATCGATCTCGGGGCGCCGGCAGCGCGAGGATGCCGCTGTCCGGGTTCCGTTTGGCGAAGGTTGAGCGGGAGAATCCACCTGGGATCTCGTGGGAATGTCAACAACAGCGGGCGATCGGTGTCTGGCGAGGATGAGACGGATTTCTGAATCCACTATGGCATGCACACATGACTGAGGAAATCACAACTGAGCCGCGTAAAGTGCAGCCCGAGCGAGGCCGGGTTGACAGAGATTCAGACGTGGACGGGAGACGGGTCAAGGAGGGGGCACGTTTTCGCAACCTGCTCCTGGACCTGGACATGGCCGTACTTCAGGGCAAGAATGACGAAGAACCGCGCCTGACCGACTTGCGAGCCCTCGAAAAAGAGATAGAGGAGGGTGCCGACGACGAGGAGTCCATGGATGAACTGACCCGCGAGTACGAGGTCAGCAGCGATCCGATCCGCATGTACCTGCGGGAGATCGGTCAAGTGTCCTTGCTTACAGCAAAGGATGAGGTGAGGCTGGCCCAGGGTATTCTGGAAGGCATGGAGGCCGAGAAACGGCTGGCCGACAACGGATCCCTCCCTGTTGAAGAACTGGAGGCCCTGCAGGCCCAAGCGCAGCGGGGTGACCTGTCCCGGCAGCGCATGGCGGAGGCAAACTTGCGCCTGGTCGTAAGCGTTGCCAAGCGCTACGCCGGCCGGTCTATGTCGTTTCAGGATCTGATTCAAGAGGGCAACATCGGCCTGTTGAAAGCGGTAGAGAAGTTCGACCACACCCTGGGGTACAAGTTCTCCACCTATGCCACATGGTGGATACGCCAGGCCATCAGCCGCGCCATTGCCGACCAAGCCCGAACCATCCGACTGCCAGTCCACATGGTGGAGACGATCAGCTACCTGATCCGCACTCAGCGCCGTTTGCAGCAAGAGCTGGGACGAGAGCCCACACCAGCAGACATCGCCCTGGATCCAGCCATGGAGCGGTACGTTGGACTGGGCGACGAAGATCGGGATGTGATCCTCGTGGCACTGGCCGATGGAGAGCGACTGGATCCCATGATGACGCGCAAGCTGCGACAGGCAACCAACCGCGTGGAACGGATCATGCGCATCGCTCAGGAGCCAATGTCGTTGGAAACCCCTGTCGGCTCCGAGGATGACAGCTATCTGGGCGACTTTGTCAAAGACGAAACGGTGCCCGAACCGGACGACGCCGCTTCCAAGCAGTTGCTCCGCGAGCAGATGCGTACGATTCTGGAGTCGTTGAACCGCCGGGAACGTCTGGTTCTGGAAATGCGGTTCGGTCTGAAGGATGGGCAGGTTCATACCCTGGAGGACGTGGGCCTGGCTTTCGGCGTCACACGAGAACGCATCCGGCAGATCGAAGCCAAGGCTCTGCGCAAGCTTCGACACCCCCTCCGCAGCCGCAAGTTGCGCGACTATCTGGGCTGACCGGGTCCGAATGGCTGACAGATTTGACACCACGCAGAGGCTTGAGTATAATGTCGCCACCGTCCTCGGTAGCTCAATCGGCAGAGCGTCCGGCTGTTAACCGGTTGGTTGGAGGTTCAAATCCTCCCCGAGGAGCCTCAAAGCTCCCACTTTCACAGGTGGGGGCTTTTTCATTGTGTGAGCCCCCCGGGCCAAGGCACTGCTTTGACGGAAGCGACAAGCGTTGCTATACTGGCTGACCGGGTCCGAATACGCATCGAACTCGACAGCCGAGGAGTCCGGAAAGTTATGTCGCCACGCCGCACTGCCGCTATCATGCGCAAGGAACTGCTCCACATCCTCCGCGAGCCGCGGAATCTTTTTCTGGTAACCGTCTCACCGGCCTTGTTGCTCTTTCTGCTTTCCTACATGTTCTCTTTCGACGTCGGACAGCTCAGCCTGGCGATATTGGATCTGGACCGTAGTACGCTTTCCCGTCGCTATGTGGCCAAGCTGACCAGCGACCAGGACTTGATCCTGGCCGACGGTCGCATGGGCGCCGGATGGCATGCATCCGCGCCCATCCGCGTTGATAGCTAT
>CBDUWJ010000175.1:0-5731 GCA_965370895.1 uncultured Anaerolineae bacterium
CCCCTCTATTTCGGCAATGGTGTGGGCATCGGCTTTGACGCCATGTGCAATATCGAGAGCCGCAAAGTCCAGCGACTCAGGGGTACTCTCCTCTACCTGGTGGCGGTTATCAGGACGCTAGCCTTGTACTACGAAGCGCCCCAAACCACCATCCGCATTGACGAGCAAGAGCTCGCCCAGCCCAGCCTGATGGTCACGGTCATGAATGGCTATCGGATGGGAGGTGGTTTCTATATGACACCAGGATCTCGGATGGACGATGGACTGCTTGACCTGTGCATAGCCGCCAAGGTGAATCGCAGCAAGATGGTGGCCTTTGTCCCGCGGTTCATGCGCGGCACCCATATCACAGACTCGGACATCACCATGGCCCAGGGACGACAGGTGACCGTCGTCAGCGAGTCGCCCTGGGCAGGCCACGTGGACGGCGAGATCTATGGCCTCGGGGCCAGGCGTTTCGAGATAGAGTTGCTCCCCCAGCGATTGCGCGTGATCTGCTGATCAGCCAGACACGTTCCCGGTGCGAAATTCGAGCAACGGTCCACCTGGGCTTCTAGCTACTAGGAGACAATCCTGTCATTCTGAACGAAGTGAAGAATCTCCGTCTGCCCAACCGAGATCCTTCGCTGGCGCCACCAATGACACGCCTGCATCTCGCACACGCTCTGCGCGGACCACAGTCCCCGCATTTGTGCCAGGTGTGCTGGACTGTGGTCCAGCACGAGCAGGGATCGGCAGAGCGGGCAGTGTCATTTCTTGCTGAGTGGCGCCGTGCGCCATGGACTAGCTCAGGATGACGGACTATGTGGCGCCCAGTTTCTTCCACGTAGAATAGCGGCACACGCCATGGATGAACTCGCAACGGATCGTACTCCGCCACCCCACCTGATGCGGATTGCGGCCTGCTGCGAGCATGAGGCATGCTACCAGGAGCCATTTCGCACCCGAAAGTAGCCCAAAAAGGGTGACCGGGGAGCGGATGCCAGCCACTCCCCGGCCAGGAGAAAGGAGAAAGCACCTTTTTGGACTGGTGCTGACTTGTAGACGCCCCAAGACTGAAAAATGTTCCACTCTAGCGCAGGGATCTCCGCTCACAGTGTGTGTCGTGGCGCGGAACTGCGGATTCCGCCCACTCAGGGCATGTGCAACACTTCCCCCAGCTGCTCCAGCGCCCAGTCTATCTCCTCTTTGGTGATGACCAGCGGTGGGGCCAGGCGGATGACGTTCCAGTGGGTCTCCTTGCACAGCAGGCCCCGTTCCATCAAAGCTTCGCAGAAACGCCGGGCGCCGCGGGCTTCCGGCTTGAGCACGATGCCGATCCACAGCCCCTTGCCCCGGATCTGCTTGATGTGGGGGCTCTGGATGTCGTGCAGGCGCTCCATCAAATACTCACCCAGTTCCGCCGAGCGCTCGATGAGGTTCTCCTCCACCAGCACCTTGAGCGCCTCGCGGGCCACGGCACAGGCCAGCGGGCTGCCCCCGAAGGTGGAACCGTGGTCGCCTGGCTGGAAGACACACATCACTTCCCTACTCGTCAGCACCGCCGAAACGGGATACATGCCCCCTGACAGCGCCTTGCCCAGGGTCACGACGTCGGCGCGCACGCCTTCGTGGTCCGCGGCAAAGAATTTGCCAGTGCGGCCCAATCCACTTTGGATCTCGTCGGTGATGAGCAGAACGCGGTGACGATCGCAGATCTCACGGACCTGTCTCAGATAGCCCTCCGGCGGTACGACGACGCCTCCTTCACCCTGGATCGGCTCCACCAGGAAGGCAACGGTATCGGGTCTGATCGCCGCCTCCAGGGCCGCCGCGTCGCCGTAGGGGATCAGCTCAAAGCCAGGCGTAAAGGGGCCAAAGCCGTCACGGTACTCTTCCTGCGGCGAAAAGCTGATGATGGTGATGGTCCGCCCATGAAAGTTGCCGTGGCAGGTGAGGATGTGGGCCTTGTCCTCCCTTACACCTTTCACCTCGTACCCCCACTTGCGGGCGGCCTTGATAGCTGTCTCTACCGCCTCCGCACCCGAGTTCATGGGCAGCATCATCTCGTAGCCGCCCAACTCGCACAGCTCCTTGGCCAGAAGGGGCAACTGGTCGTTGCGGAAGGCGCGGCTGGTGAGCGCCAGCCGCGCCGCCTGTTCTGCCATAACCTTGACCAGGCGCGGATGGCAGTGGCCCTGATTCACCGCCGAGTAAGCGGCCAAAAAGTCCATGTACCGCTTGCCGTCCACATCTTCCACCCACACACCCTCACCCCGCTGGAGCACCACATCCAGGGGCTGGTAATTGTGGGCGTTGTACTGTTCTTCGATAGCGATATACTCTCGCGTCCTCATTCTCACCCCCAGCCAGGCAGCAACCCCGAAGCGCGAAACGTTAGACGTTAGGGCAGCCGCTCACACCTCACGTTTCACGGATCACGAGTCGAGAACCTCAACCCTCTCGGTCAGGCCGATGCCCAGCTCTGCCAACTCGGCCAGCACCGGCTCATAGATCTCGGGGATCACCGGGACGTGCACGCCCGTCAACCCCGAGAACTCGCCCTGCAGGATCATCCTCACGGCGATGGCCGCCGGCAGACCCACGGTCCGGGACATGGAGCTGTCGCCGTAAGGGATGCCATAGTCGATCATCGTGGCCGTGATGGCCTCCCTGTGTTCCGGGTATTCTGCCACAAACTCGTGCTGCAGGACGAGCATGTCGCGCTCGCCCGGCTTGAAGGCCATCATCGGCTCCATGCGCGCCGCCAGAATGTCAATGGGCGACTGCAACCCCTCGGGCAGCGGGTCGTCGGAAAAGAGGCCCAGCCAGGCCATGTCTGTGATCGGTTTGGAGTCGTGGCACATGCCCCACTGCCCGGCCAGGTACTGGGGCAAGTCGGTATCCGGGCTGACGTCCAGTAGCCGCGCGGTGAACTCGCCGAAGGTGGCTGGCAGATCGGCCATGGGCGTGTCGTCCAACAGGCCTATCGCTGCGATCTTTTCCAGGGTGGCGCACCAGCCCACGTTGCGCAGCGTGCCCCGGAACATCCAATCGGTGGGCTGGATGCCGTACGTTTCGGCGTAGGGCAGGCTGTCGCGGTTGGGATAGCCCTCAAACTCGCCCAGGCCAGGGATCTGTACGGCCCAGTAGTGCTCGAACAGCTCGTCGCCTGGGATCTCAACGACCTGGCCATCTTTCTGGAAGCGGGCTGGGTTCTTGCCAGCCAGCAGCATGCCTTTCGGGCTCCAGGAGAACTTGTAGCCGAAAGGATTGTCACTGGCCTCGGGCGCTGGCAGGCCACCGACCCAGGAGTCAAAGCTGGAGATCTTGCCGCCTTTGCGCTCTACCTCGTGGATCACCTTCATGGCCGACATGTGGTCGATGCCCGGATCCACGCCTATCTCGTTCAGCAGGATGACGCCTGCCTCTTTGGCCTGGCTGTCCAGGGCGCGCATGGCTTCCTTGACGTACGACGTGGTCACCATGTGCTTCCCGTGCTTCACGCACAGAGCCGCCACCTGGGGATGGTAGACGTAGGGCAACATGCTGACGGCCAGATCGGCCTGGCGGATCAGGTCTTCCAGGGCTGCACCGTCGTTCACGTTCAGGGCCAGGGCTCTGCCCCGAGGATGGCCCTCGACGAGGGCCTCGGCCTTTGTCACCGTTCGGCTGGCCACGGTTACTTCAAAGTCGGGTACGTCCAACAGATAGTGAATGTGCGGCCTGGTCACCAGGCCGGCTCCGAGAACAAGAACCTTTTTCATTTCACACCTCGTTATGCGACATTCTGTTTTGGGATATCACGTTTCACGAATCACGGATCCGGAATCTCGAGTTACGCAGCTAGTCCAAAAACCCCCCAATATACTCATAGTCCGTAGTCAACTGACCTTGATAGGCAATGACCGCCCGCTTGATCTCCGGTGGCAGATTGCATTCCTCGAAAGGCGTGGAGAAATCGCTGCGGGCGATGGCCGGGATAAAGGGCTGCAAGATCCGGCTGAAATCGACAGAGGCCTCGCGGGGCAGTTCGCTGGGCAGAATGTCCACCGCCAGGACGACGACGCCGGGTCCCTCGTGGCCATCGATCACGTTGCCGCTGAGGGGATCGTAGGCGTAGATCGGGTCGCCTGGCTCGGTGCACTTGACCGTACACTCGATGGCCCCCTCCACGTCGCAACTGATATCGCCAAGGACCCGCAACCGGGGCCGGGCCTGGCTGTCAAACAGGGTCCTGAGGCCGGCCTTGGTGACGAGGCGGGGATAGGCTTCCGTCCAGTAGATGGCATTGACCAGCACCGTCAGGTGGGGCAGATACCGCTCAAAGACGCCCCGGTACTTTTCCGGGTGATCGTAGTAGTCCTGCAGCTCGAACACCCCATCGGGCAAGGCCGGCTCCACCATGTGCCACTCTTTAAAGACCACCTTGTAGATGTGGCGCCGGGAGGCCGCATCGCTTGCCGCGATAGTCGCCACCTCCTCCGGCTCGATCTCGATGACGGGCAGCAAGTCAAGCATCTCCTGGGCGCCCAACGAGACGTTGCCATAGCCCGCCACACCCACGATCAGTGGCGTCACCTGCTCTGGCAGGCCACCGGCCTCGATCTTGTCCCGCACTTGCCCCAGGGCGGCCCTGACCGCCGCCAGGTCACGGTAGGTGTGGGTCTGGCGCAGGCCGGCCAGGGGGCTGGCGATACCCTCCCAGGCCAGTCGCTGGCCCAATGCCCACAGGGTGTCCACCATGCCCGCTACACCCGCGTGCCAGCCAAAGAATATGAGACGGCGGTTCTTGTCGTCTACCACCCGCTCGTAATCGATCAGCGTGCAGCCCAGATCCAGCATCCTGCGCAGCATGGGCATGTTGTAGGCTTGCCCCTTGATGACGTGGGCGAAAAAGACGTAGGCCTTGTCCCGCTCAAAGAAGTCCCTGGGCATCTCCTTGATGCCAAAGATGACGGAGCACGGGGACAGATCCTCCTGGACCGTGATGCCAGCCCGGGCAAACTCCTCGCCGCTGAAAGCGCGGATGTCCGAGGGCTGGACCACCACCTGGATACCGTGTTCCCGTTGCAGTGCGGCGGCATCCCGGGGGGTTACCGCCACCCGCCGCTCCCATTCGCTCTTGTCTTCGCGACGAATTCCAATCGATGCCGTCATGGCCCCACCCTCCTCCTCGTGTGTTCGAGCCCACTGCCATCGCGAGAGCAGCAGGGGAGATCCTCCCGGCGCGATGCCCAACTGCTGATGTCACTCCCTCACCTTTCAGCGAGGAAATGGACTCCTGCACAGACCACAAAGGCCGGTGCGCGGGCACCGGCCGAGACAAGCCTCTCAGGAATGTGTACCCAGAGAGCTTCTGCCCGGCCACTCTGCCGACGCGCACCCAGTATACGTGCAACAAATGGTTCTTGTCAAGTGCCGTGCCAGAAGTTGCGGGGCAATCGCATCTGTCATTCTGGGCGACCGCAGGAACCAAAGCATGTCCTGAGCGTGTCCTGGAAGGACGTGTCCTTATAGGACCCGGCCGAAGGGAATCTTGGTTGCTCACACGATCTCAACGAGATTCTTCGTCGCTGTCGCTTGTAGAAACAAGACCTCTGTCATTCTGAACGGAGCGCAGCGGAGTGAAGAATCTCCGTCTCTCGACCCGAGATTCACCGCTGTGCTCAGGATGACCGCTTCCGGAGTGCGAGCTTCTGACTTGTAGAGCGGCGCCGTGCGCCATGGAGTAACTCAGAATGACAGATGT
>CBDUWJ010000176.1:0-5730 GCA_965370895.1 uncultured Anaerolineae bacterium
GTCAATGCCAGCCTTGCGACTGTTCCTGCTAGGCTCGCTGGACATCCGTCACGATGGCCAACAGTTGCCCAAGCTGCCTACGGTCAAGTCCCAGTCTCTGTTCGCCTACCTTGCGCTCCATCGCCAACGGCCGCAGCCCCGGGAGCGGCTGGCCGATCTCTTTTGGGGTGACCGGCCAGAGCGCAGGGCGCGTCGCTCCCTGACCACTGCCCTGTGGCACATCCGTCGTTGCCTGCCGAACGAGGATGTGCTGCTCAGTGATGTCCACTCAGCCCAGTTTGATCCCGACGCAGACCTCTGGCTCGACGTCGCCGAGTTCGAGTCCCTGGTTGCCCACCCTGAGCTGTCGTGTCTGCAATCCGCCGTCGCGCTGTACCGGGGCGACTTTATGGATGGCTTCTACGACGATTGGGTCCTCAACGAGCGCTACCGGCTGGAGACTCTGTACTCCGAAGCACTGGCGTGCTTGATGATGGGTCTGGAAGCAGAGGGGGAACATGACGGCGCGCTCGCCATTGGTTTTCGGCTACTGCAGCACGATCCGTTGCGAGAGGACGCCTACCGGCTGGCCATGCGTGCCTTGTGTCGCCTGGGGCAGCGCAACGCGGCTCTAGAGCAGTACCGCCGCTGCCAGCAGATCGTGAAGCAGGAGCTGAATGCCGAACCGATGGTGGAGACGGCGGAGCTCTATCAGGCAATCCTGGATGGGCGCTTTGCAGTCGGGCCTGCCGTCGAAGCACGGGCCGCTGGGAGAGCGGTCGTGGAGCCAGCGCTCCCGCAAGGACAGAATCCCCTGGACCCCGTCGTTCGTTGCCCACTGGTAGGCCGGGAATCGGAGCTGGCGTTCCTGCGAGATCGCTACGAGGAAGCACGGGCGGGGCATGGCGGCTTGGTGCTTGTCCATGGCGAGGCAGGGGTGGGCAAAACCCGGCTGGTGGAGGAATTGGCCAACCACCTGCGCTGGCAAGGGGTGCGCGTGCTGTGGGGCCGCTGCTACGAGTTTGAACGCATCCTGCCATACCAGCCGGTCCGTGAAGCGCTGCAAACGGTTCTATCGACCATGGCGCCCGGTGATCTGACAGATCTCCCTTCCTGGATCCTGGGTGAGCTGGTCCGGTTGGTCCCGGAGCTGTCGGAGAAGCTTTCAGGGTTTGATGCCAGCTCGACGGTGCCCCTGGAGCAGGAACAGATGCACCTCTTTGAAGGCGTGGTCCGTTTTCTGGCCAACCTGTCGACGGAAACCGCGCTGGTCTTGTTCCTGGACGATCTCCACTGGGCCACCGAGTCCACGTTGCAGATGGTCCATTATCTGGCCCGACATCTGGCGAATCATCAGGTTCTAATCGTTGGTACCCTGCGGCCCGAGGCAGTCGGGCCGCAATCCGCACTTGCTTCCTTCCAGCGGCAGTTGGTCCGGGAGGGGCTGGCCCAGTCATTGAGCCTGGCGGGCCTGGCGCCGCAGGCTTGCGAGGCAATGGTGGTCGAAATGTCGGGCAGCGGCGAAGCCGTGGCCCCGCTGGCCCGCCGCCTGTACGAGGAGACGGAGGGCAATCCTTTCTTTTTGTTCGAGATCGTCAAGGCGCTGTTCGAGGTGGGGTTGGTCAGCCTGGAGGCTGGGGCCTGGAGAGGGGATTTTGCCCGGATTTCCGAAACAGAGCTGCCGCTGCCTGTGGGGCTGAGCGAAGCCATCCAGGCACGGGTCCGCCGGCTCGACGAGGATGTCCGGCAAGTCCTGTGCGTGGCAGCGGTTCTCGGCCGCGAGTTTGACTTTGACCTGCTCAACGACGCCTGGAAGCAGGATGAGGAAGCGACCCTCGAGGCCCTGGATGCGCTCCTGCGGCGGCGGTTGATCGGCGAGGGCAGCGGAGTCCTGGGCCGCGATTATGCCTTCCACCACCACAAGATTCGGGAGGTTGTCTACGCCGGAATCCCGCTCCGGCATAGACAGCACCTGCACGCCCGCGTGGGCCAGGTGATGGAGACGCTCTGTGCATCGAACGTGGAGGCGGTAGCCGGCGAGCTGGCTTTCCACTTTGGCCAGGGCCGGCAGGTAGACAAGACACTCGCGGCGAAGGCAGTCCGCTACCTGCTTTTGGCCGGCGACCAGGCCCGGCTGGCGTATGCCCACCGCGAGGCCATCGAATACTACACCCAGGCGCTGGCCTTGCAGAAGGAGCAGGGCACATACGAGCAGGCCGGACGGACGCTGATGAAACTCGGGCTGGCGTATCACACGATGTTTGACTTTGCGCAGGCGCGCAGGGCGTTCGAGGAGGGCTTTGCGCAGTGGCAGCAGGCCGGGAGACGGGATTTGTCCATGGCCCTGCCACGCGCGCCCCACGCCCTGCGCATCCGCTGGCGCTGCCCCTATACCCTGGACCCGGGCCTATGCGGTGACTACGTCTCGGCCCTGGTCGTTGAGCAGATGTTCAGTGGACTGGTATCGACGGCTCCGAATCTGGACGTCGTGCCGGAGGTCGCCCAGCGCTGGCAGGTCTCTGAAGGGGGGCGCCGCTATCGTTTCCACCTGAGGCCAGACGCACGTTGGAGTGATGGCACGCCCCTGACGGCCCACGATTTTGAATATGCCTGGAAGCGCGTGCTCAATCCAGCCAGGGGCGACATCCCATCCGAGCTGCTCGCCATCAAGGGAGCTCGGGCTTTCCATCTAGGGGAGAGCGCGGACGCGGACCACGTCGGCGTACGGGCGCTCGACGACGGGACCCTCGACGTCGAACTTGAGGAACCGGTCAGCCATTTCCTCTACGTGCTGACCGGCGTCAACGCCCGTCCTGTCCCGCAGCGGGTCGTAGCGGCGCATGGCGCGGCCTGGACCGACGTGGATAGGATCGTCAGCAATGGGCCTTTCCACCTGGAGGCTTGGGATGAAAGTGAGTGCATGAGGCTGGCGCGAAATCCCCTCTACGTCGGTCGCCGCCGGGGTAACGTGGAGCAGGTCGTGCTGCACTTTCCTCAAGATCGATCTACCCAAGATCTCTCGGCCCCGCTAGAGCAATACCTCCGGGGAGACCTGGACGTTCTGACACTTACGGACGCTTCCGTGCACGAGGGCGACCGCATCCGCAGGCAATTCACCGCTGAGTACGTGTCGGCGCCGTGGCTCTTTACGATCTACCTGGGATTCGTCGTCAGCCGGCCGCCCTTTGACGACGTGCGCCTGCGCCAGGCCCTGGCCCTGGGGGCCGACAGGGAAGAACTGGCAAACGTGGTCCTGCGCGGCATGTATGCCCCGGGAACCGGAGGCTTTGTCCCGCTCGGAATGCCGGGTCACTCACCACAGCTCGGCTTCCCGTACCATCCCGACCGGGCACGGCAGCTCCTTACCGCCGCCGGCTCTGGCCTTCCCGTCCTGGAGGCGTTGACCGTGCCTCCCATCGATCCGTTGATCACTGAGTACCTGCAAGCACAGTGGCAGGAAAACTTGGGGATCCAGGTCGCGTGGGAAGTGGCGGACTGGCCGCCATTCCAGAGACGGCTGCAGCAAGATCCTCCCCATCTATTCATCTTGGCGCGGTTTGCGAGCTGGCCCGATCCCAGTGGCTTTTTGGCCGCCGATACCATCCGTGAGGATACTCGGTGGGCGAGCCAGACCTACGAGGAGCTGGTCGAGAAGGCCAGGCACGCGCTGGACCAGGAAGCGAGGATCGAACTTTTGCGCCAAGCGGACCAGATCCTGATGCAGGAGGCGCCGATCATCCCACTCTTCTACGGACGCCAGCACCTACTGGTCAAGCCCTGGGTCAGCAGCTTCCCGATCTCGTCCCTGAACCGCTGGTTTTGGAAGGATACCATCATAGAGCCCCACTAAGGCCACCATCGAAGCCAGCCCCCCCGGGCCTGGCCTCCCTCCCCGTTGCCACGCATCGCCCTTACACATCCTTGCCGGCGCCCGCTCCCCCGCGAGTTTTGGCACTTTTTTGGCATCTCCCCTATATCCTTTGAGTGTGCCACAGGGGCATTGTCGGGCGGCATAGACGGGTGCAACAGCCTGTGCCTGCCATCGGACATCCGCTTCATGCGGGCCAGGCGGAAAGGAGGTGCGAGTTGCCAGACACACCCACAGTCGTAAAAGTTGTAGAGCAGGTCGTTGCCAGGACGACCACCGAGCGGGAGAAGGCCATCGCCTTACACGACCACGTGCGCGAACGCGTCAAGTTTGGCTTCAACAGGTACTTTGACGCGGGAGAGCCGGACTATACGCTGGTCTGCGGTGTCGGACACTGCAATCCCAAGAGCCGGCTGCTGGTTGCGCTTTTTCGGGCAGCCGGATTGGAGAGCTATCAGCATTTTGTGGTGATCCCCAAGGACATCCTGAAGGGCGCCATGCCCGCCAGCAGGTACTGGATGATCCCTGCAGAACTGTCGCACAGCTACGTGGAGGTCAAAGTCGAGGGCAACTGGTGTGCCATCGACAGCCACATCGTCGATACTCCCTTGCTGGAGGCCGCCCAGGCCAGGCTTGCCGCGGAAGGACGCGCCTTGGGCTACGGCGTTCGCGTCGATTCAACTAACCTCTGGGATGGTCAGAGCAATGCCTTCTCCCAGTTTGACCGGGGCCTGATGGTCGAGGATCATGGCCGCGTCCAGGACCTCGACGCCTACTTTCGGAGCCGGAGGTACCGCAACCAGGTCCTGGGCATGCGCTTCAACACGATGTTCAATCTCATGGGGGATGCAGGTGTGGCCGCGATCAATGCCCACATTGAGGGGCTACGCGGGACGTCGCCCCGGTTGTCCCGTGAGCAGGTCCCACTCCATCCCAGTGGTAGTAGATGAGGAGGAAATAGCATGAAACTCAAGAGTCTGTTCATCGCCAATACCATCGTTTCGGTCCCTTTCGGGATCGGCTCTGTGCTGGCACCGCACCTGTTCCTGTCCCTCTTTGGGGCCACGCTGGGACCCGCCGGGGCCCTCATGATGCAGCACGGCGGCGCCTGGCTCATCGGCATCGGCCTGCTGACCTGGTTCACTCGAAACGCCGCGGAATCCGAGGCTGGGCGGGGCATCGCCCAGGCGCTCTTTATCGCCTACGTTGTCGCCCTGGTCGTGTCGGTGCTGGGCCAGCTTACCGGCGTGCTGAACGTGCTCGGCTGGATGCCCGTGGCCATTCAAGCGTTCTTTGCCGCGGGCTTTGGGTATTTCCTGCTTGCGGAGCGAAGGGCGGTCGCACCCGGTGCCCGGAGGACCTAGCAACCGGCCAAGACGGAAACAACTCGTGTCACACTGGTCATTCCGTTCCAGCAGAAGCCGCTCCCTGCGGACGGTTGACCGGTTGGAGTCTCGTGAGATGGACGAAAAACCTGTATGGAAAGGAGAAAGCAAGATGAGACAACACAAAGCTATTGCGCTTGTCGTGGTCACGCTGATCGCCCTCTCGCTGCTGCCTGTGCAGGCCGTGTCAGCCCGGGCCGCGGTTATCCCATGTGAGGGCGCGTTTATCCCCCTCGGCATACCCGACTGGGGTTGGGGTACGTGGACGCACCCTGGCGGAAACACGCACGTGAGGGGAATGGTCGCGATGTACCAGCAGGACATGCCCGAGAGCGACTTCCGCTGCAGCGGGACGAACACCGTGGTCACCAATGCCAACTGGGATGCCTACGGGGTTGGGCCCTCGTGGGGTACGTTTCACGTGGACGTGGATCTGGCGGACGAAAGCCAGGATGGCTGGGACGGGACCTGGACGGGAATGAGCTACCCCGATGGCAC
>CBDUWJ010000177.1:0-5703 GCA_965370895.1 uncultured Anaerolineae bacterium
TTGCCGGACAAGGGGAAGTAGGAAACGTGGCTTGGTCTCGCTCCCAGGTCCCAGCCGTAGACGGTCTGTTCAGCCTTTCAGTGCCCGGAGCGCCCGCAGGGTAACCCATTTGTTGGGTTGGCCCACTTTACCGAATACGGCCCAGGTGTTGTCCGGTGCATGCTCAAGCGCCCAGCGGCCCGACTTGTCCTGTTTGCTCAGCACGATCTCTACTGCTGGCGCTACTCCGGGATGACGCCCCGCACCCAGCTGGCCAAGGACTTCCAATCCCTCCAACAGATCAGAGGTATATCCCAGCGGGAAGCCGAACATCTGCCAGAGGGGGCTGGTGCAGGTAGCGGTCGGGAAGTCGCCGCTTGGCAAGTCACCGCCAAGCAGGAACGCGAGGCCGGCCTTGACTGCGGACCTCATCGTGGGGGATCGTTCCTCCTCCGCCACTTGGGCGAAAGCCCCCAAAGTCTTGATCGCCCCCCAGGCGCAGGGCAGACCGTCGCGCATCCGCGCCGGGAGAGGGCTGGATGCGTTGAATCGGCAGGAGAAGCCATCGCGGGCTACCGTCTCGGCCAGGACTTCCAGGCTTTCGTCCAGGCGTGGATCCTGGTAGCCCAGTTGGGACATCGCCCGAAGCAGATTTCCATTCAAGCAGGCGACAGCCCCTTTGGCCGTCTTGTAGGCCGAGAATCGCCCATCGGACAGGCGACTGTGATCCAGCACGTAGGCGCAAGCTCGGTCCATGGCCTCAGTGCGGGGCATGCCGAGCGCTGCCAAAAACACAACCTGCCACACCGTAGCTTTGTGCTTGGGGCTGTAGCCCACACCGGGGCGCATCCAATAGCCGTCCGGCCATTGGGAGTCGAGGATGGCGCGTGCCGGGCCCCATCGGGGGATCTCGGACCGAGCCTCCACCACCTCCGGGTCGTCGGCGGGATAGTCGAGCAGGTGGGTCAGCGCCAGATAGCGCGCCGAGGGGTTTTGAGGTTCCAGCAACCAGGGCAGCGGATCAGCGATGCTCAGGCCCACGGTTCCCGGGCCTTGAGCACTCGCATGGCGCGCAACGTCACCCACTTGCTTGGCTTGCCCCGCTGTTCGATGTCCATCCAGGTCTTGCCCTGGTACGAGTATTCCATCTTCCAGCGACCGGACTCGTCCCGCTTGTTCTGGATCAGGTCGTAGGTGGCAGCCAGGCGCGGATCGCCACTGTAGCCCGCTTCGTTTAGCGCTTCGGCCGTCTGCAACACGTCGGTGACATAGAACACCGGGAAGCCGAATCTGAACCAGCTTCTGCTCGGCTTGTCGCTGTAACCGGCGGGGTATTCGGCCGTTGCGGGATCCACGCTGAACAGGAAATCCACGATAGCCGCCAGCGCGTCCTGCATGGCTGGTGTGCGCTCCGATTCTGGCGTACGAGCCAGGGCGCGCAAGACCTTGACCGCGCCCCAGGCACACGGCAGCTTGTTGTTGGCGGAGCATCGGAATCCTGGCCCACAGGTCCCCGATTTGTAGAAGCGGAGGGGAGTGGTTTTGACGTCCGCGGAAGGGATGCCCTCCCCAGTGACGAAGCGCGCCATCAACTCCAGCGCCTCGACCAGGCGTGCGTCGGTCGCAAAGCCCAGATCCAGGAGCGCCGCGCCCAGGTTACCGTTCAGGCACTGGATGTTGCCTGCCGGCGTGCCAGTGACGGAGAAACCGCCGGTGGAGGCGCGCCCATTGGCCAACAGGCATTCGCACCCGGCCTGAACGCGCAGATCGTCGGAATCGGCGCCCAGTTGGGCCAGATAGATGATCGACCAAACCGTGCCACGATATTTGGGAGAGTACCCTGTCCCGGGCTTTTCCCAATAGCCGGCCGCGTCCTGGGCAGACAGGATGGCCGGCACCGGCCCACGCTCCATAACCGCCCGACGGGCGGCGATAACCTCTGGGTCGTTGGCGGGGCGGTCCAGTAGGTCGGTGAGGGCAAAGTACCGCACGCCGGGGTTTTCGACATCCTCTTCCAGCAACCACTCCAATGCATTTGACATAATGACCCCCTCTGTTCCCTCTTTGGAACCCCTCGCCGAAAGGTAGGGTAGGGATCCCAGCTTGCTTCTGTTGGCCGCAACGTCTCCCCCGGCAAGAGCCAGGGCTTTCAAGGGATTGGGGGTGCGGGCGCCAGTGTGCCGTTGTGTAGGTAGTGCACCGCCTTGCCCGGGTACTCGGCGATGACGGCGGCGTCTATCTCGGCCCCGCTTCCTCGGACATAGATCACATCATCGTCAAGGGTGGGGCTCATGCCTGACAGCAATGCACCATACTCCAGCCAGCGCTCTGCGTAAACGATGACCAGTGCGTTGTGGAGTTCCGCCTCCTCAATAGGTTGTAGCTGCGCACGCGTGATTCCGTAGAATCCGTGGGCCGCCTGCATACGGGAGGGGAGGTTGACCGCTAGGCTGAAGGCCACCACCAAGACCAATGCCCCGCCCAGTGCCGGCCGGACCCATCGCTGCCGGGTCTTTGACCAATCCCACACCTTGAGCAGGCCCACAGCGCCCAACAGCCAAAGACCACCAAACCCTTCAAAGTAGTAGCGCGGTCCCCACAGACGAGCAGGCGAGCCGATCCAATAGAAGACATAGGCCGTAACCAGGCAGGTCGCGGGCGCCAGCAGTGCCCAATCTCGTGGGCGGCGGGGGCGCAGGGATAAGCCGAGGAGCAACGGCAGCCAGCTCAGCCCTGGCCAGCCCAATACATCCGTCGCCGCCCGCGACAGATCTTGCTTGAGGTTGATCCAGGCATAGTAAGGTGAGTGACCGCCCGGCATTGCGCCGATACCCGGGCCAAAACCGATGCGGTCGTAGGGCCACCACAGCGTGTACGGACTGAGCCGCGGATCGCCGGCTACGGCCCACTGGTAGGCGGGTAGCAATGCCGCCACAGCTCCAGCGGCTAGGGCCACCAGCAGGTAGTGATGCCAGTGGACTTGCCGGCGCCGGGTGACCTGTATCAGACTGTAGGCGGCAAAGGGCACGGCATAGGCCACGGCTGTCAGCGAGCGCGTGAGAAAAGCCATCCCCAGCGCCAGCCCGGCGCCCAGAGCGTACCACCTGTTCCGGCCCTGAGCGGTCCACACGAACCACAGGCTGAACAGCAGCAGCCACACCAGACTGGCCAGGTGTGACAGAAACGAACCGCTCAGCACCAGAAAGAGCGGGGAGGTCATGCCCAGGGCTGCCGCGAGGAGCCCGGTCCGGTCGTCGTACAGGCTTTGTCCCAGGCGATAGACCAGGTAGAGGGCCAGCGCCGCCAACAAGGGGTTGACCAACCACGGCACTCTGGCCAGCACGCCCAGGGCCAGCACCCCTGGCCAGCCGGGCGCATACTTGCCAAAGCGCTGTCCCTGGTAATCCAACACAAAGGGCGTCCAAAACGCGTCGGGATGGGGCGGCGATGGCACGGTAAGGCGACCCAGGCCCATCGTTCTGGCCTGGAAGAGGTAAGCTACCTCATCCTCCAGATGTGGCAGCCGCTCGAAGGCGAAAGAGGCCACGGCCGCCGTGGAGAAGAAGGCCAGGGCGCAGATGAGCAGGATCCACCTGGTGGAGTGATGGTCTTTCGGCGAGGCTTCGTGTTTGTCCTGATTCTCTTCCATGTTAGGCCCCAACGACATGCCGGCTGAATGATACCACGCTGTCGCCGCAAAAGCAAGCTCTCCCCTCGGCCTTTACGAATCGGAGCGATCATCCATGTACCACCCACGGTCGCCCACGTACCGGGCAGCGATGGCCTGCGCGGCATCGCGCACCATGGCGGCAAGTTCCGGCGGCCCGGCAACAGTTGCTTTGTCCTGATAGGTTAGGACCCAACGGCAGGGCCAAGCCAGATCTGAGGCGTCGAAAGCCAGGGTAATCGAGCCATCGTCGTGCTCAGTCAGGTCTTGCCACTCCTCTCGCCGTTCGCGCACGATGTGAGCCACGTCGGGCTCAAAGTGGACAATCACCCGGTAGTAGGTCGTGCGTCGTTCCTCGGCCATGCGCCGAAGGTAGTCGCGAGCTGAAAAGTCGGGCGGGATCTCAAATACCTCTGTCGTCGGGGCTAGCTGCTGGATCCGATCCACGCGGAAGGTGCGCAGGTCGCCGCGCAGGTGGCAATGTCCTGCCAGGTACCAATGCCCCCATTGCAGGGCCAGGGCGTAGGGATCGACGGTCCGCTCAGTGATCTCCTTGTGGAACGATTGGTAGACCAATTGCACCTGTCGTCGCCGGGCCACACAGCGCCGGAGGTCGTCGAGGATGGGCGCCCAGGGGCCATAGTCGCGCCGGAACCAGCCGGTGACCACGAGTCCGCGCTGTGCCTGCTGCACCTCGCGCAGCAGGGCCTCGGGCAGGACATTGTCTAGCTTTGCCCTGGCCGCCACCGCCGCGTCGCGGTAGGAGGCCCCCCAGATATCCTGAACCAGTTCCGCGCCCAGGTACAGGACGGTGGCCTCCTCGGGCGTAAAGACGAGCGGGGGCAGTTTGTAGCCCCGCACCAGCGAAAAGCCGCCGTAGGGGCCGCGCTCGGAGTAGATGGGGATGCCCATCTCGTCCAGCATGCCCATGTAGCGGTGGATGGTCCGCTCCGAGACCCCCAGCTCCTCGGACAATTCGTTGGCCTTGAGCGTGCCCCGTGACTGGAGCAAAAAGATGATCGAGAACAACCGGGTTGCTACGTTTGCCATGGGCCCATTATACCACAGCTTGTTGAAAAAAGCTGTCAGGAACCCCCACGTTTATGCCGTTTTGCGTCATAAAAGGGAATCGTGTAATACGATGTGCGGACTGGCCCCGCGTCTTGTGGCCATGATCAGACCATGCTATAATGGTACTCTGTTTTAGGTGGGTTTGTCATAGCAGGGCGCGGAGCATGAGGAGTACGCAGGGTGGTTATCGACAACCGGGCCACGGAAAGCGAAAGCAGGGCAGTTCATAGCGCGGCACTGCATCAATGGAGCCGGCGAGGCTTTCTGCGCCTGACACTCGGGGCTGGATTGGCCACCGCGGCCGCTGGAGCAGGTGGTGTGGTCTATGCCTTTGCCCTGGAGCCAGACTGGCTGGTTGTGGAACGGGTGACGGTACCCCTACCTGACCTTCCCCCAGCGCTGGATGGGCTGCGGGTGGTCCACCTCAGCGATCTGCACTGGGGGCCCTACACCGGTCAGCGGGAGATCCGCGCTGCCGTGGAGACAGCTAACGCCCTTGCGCCCAACCTCATCCTTCTGACCGGCGACTATGTGCACCGCTCCGCCGGCTATGCCGAGCCTTGCGCCCGCGAACTGGCCGCGCTTTGCGCTCCGCTGGGCGTATTCTGCATCCCCGGCAACCACGACTATTGGACCGACATTGACGTGGTGACGGCCCAGCTTGGCGCCGCCGGGTTGAGCCTGCTGCGCAACTCGTCCCACCGCTTGGAAGTGAGCGGCACTCCCCTCTGGCTGGTTGGCGTGGACGATGTGTGGGAGCGGCATCACGATCTGGACGCTGCTCTGGTGGACGTGCCCCCCGGCGAGCCGGTCCTGCTCCTGGTCCACGAGCCGGACTTTGCCGACCAGGCCGCCCGGTCGCCGCACCGCATTCTGCTGCAACTATCGGGACACTCTCACGGCGGCCAGGTGAATTTTCCGCTCTTGGGCCGCCCCATCCTGCCCTGGCTGGGTCGCAACTACCCCGCCGGACTGCAAGCTGTCCC
>CBDUWJ010000178.1:0-5691 GCA_965370895.1 uncultured Anaerolineae bacterium
GCACAGCGGGATTATGATTACCGGCGAGCATCGGAACTTCAGTACGGAGATCTGGTTCGGCTGGAACAACAACTGGCTGACCAGGAAGAGCAGCTTCACGTGCTCCAGAACGGCCAACAGTTGCTCAAGGAAGAGGTGGACAGCGAAGACGTGGCCCAGGTGGTGGCATCGTGGACCGGAATCCCGGTGAGCAAACTGCTGGAGGGTGAGATTGAGAAACTGATCAAGATGGAAGACCGGCTGCACGAGCGGGTGGTGGGCCAGGACGAGGCAATCACCGTGGTGTCCAATGCCGTGCGCCGCAGCCGGGCTGGGCTGCAGGATCCGAACCGGCCCATCGGAAGCTTTATCTTCCTGGGACCGACGGGCGTGGGCAAGACCGAGTTGGCCCGGGCGCTGGCCGAGTTCCTGTTCGACGACGAGAATGCCACGATCCGCATTGACATGAGTGAGTACCAGGAGCGCCACACGGTATCGCGCCTCCTCGGCGCTCCGCCTGGCTATGTGGGCTATGAGGAGGGTGGCCAACTGACCGAGGCAGTGCGGCGACGGCCCTACGGCGTGGTCCTGTTTGACGAGATAGAAAAGGCCCACCCGGAGGTGTTCAACACCCTGCTGCAATTGCTGGACGAAGGTCGCTTGACTGACGGTCACGGCCGGACGGTGGATTTCAAGAACACCGTGCTCATCATGACCTCAAACGTCGGTACCGAGTTTATGGATGGCCGTGAGATGGAGACAGACGAGCAGCGGCGGGAGCTGGTCATGGCCGCCCTGCGACAGCGCTTCCGCCCCGAGTTCTTGAACCGTATCGACGAGATCGTCGTCTTCCACGGCCTGACCAAGGAGCACCTAAAGTACATCGTGGACATCCAGATGAGGCGGCTGAAGCAATTGCTGGCCGACCGCCAGATAGACATTGAGCTGACCGACGCGGCAAAAGAACTCCTGGTCGAAGAGGGATACGATCCGGTCTATGGCGCTCGCCCGCTCAAGAGGGTCATCCAGCGGCAGATACAAGATCCGCTGGCGCTGCGCCTGCTCCAGGGCGAGTTCCAGGAGGGGGACCGGATAAAGGTAGACGTGCTCGGCGGTCATTTCATCTTTGAGCGGGTGGACGGCATCGCACTGGCCGGCTAGGGCACAGGACCGGAGGCCACACACGGCCCTGTCGACCTGCGTGTTTTTTGCCAAAAAAGCAAAAAACGGGTATAATCAGAGAGAGATGCGAGCCATGTATGGAAGCGAGAGCTTGAAAGAGAGCTATGAACCATGATGCGATTTGATCGTTTTACTGAACGGGCGCAAGACGCAGCTATGCGGGCCTACGAAGTCCTGCAACGCTACGGTCACAGTCAGGTGGACACTGAACACCTGTTGCTGGCCCTTGTCGAGCAGCCAGAGGGCGTGATCCCGGACATGCTGGCGTACTTGGGCGTGGATCTGGAGGTCATCATCAGCCGGTTGGACGAGGAACTGAAACGCACTTCTCGCACCCAGATCTATGGTGGGGGCGTGGGCCAGGTGTACATCACGCCGCGGCTTAAGCGAGTGATCGATCAATCAAACGAAGAAGCATCAAAGCTGAAAGATGACTATGTCTCCACCGAGCACCTCTTCCTGGCCATTGCCAGCGAGCGGAACACATCAGCGGCCCGCATCTTGACGGAGATGGGTGTGACCCGGGCCCGCATCCTGGAGGCCATCAAGGAGGTGCGGGGTGGTCAAAAAGTCACCAGCCCCCAGGCCGAGAGCCGCTATCGCACATTGGAAAAGTTCAGCCGGGACCTCACCCAACTGGCTCACGAGGGCAAGCTGGACCCGGTTATCGGGCGCGATGCAGAGATCCTGCGCTTGATCCAGGTACTCAGTCGCCGGACAAAGAACAACCCCGTGCTTATCGGCGGGGCGGGCGTGGGCAAGACAGCCATTGCCGAGGGGCTGGCGCGCAAGATCGCGGAGGATGACATACCGGAGATCCTCAGTGGCAAGCGCGTGGTGCAGCTTGACCTGGGGGCCATGGTCGCGGGTACGCGCTTCCGCGGCGAGTTCGAAGAGCGACTGAAAGGGGCCATGGAGGAGATCCAGCGATCCGAGGGTGAGATCATCCTCTTTATCGATGAGCTGCACAGCGTCGTCGGCGCTGGCGGAGCCATGGGGGCTTTGGACGCTTCGAGCATGATGAAGCCGGCGCTGGCCCGGGGGGAGTTACGCTGTATCGGCGCCACAACCCCCGACGAGTACCGCCGCTATATCGAGAAGGATAGCGCCCTGGAGCGCCGTTTCGCCCCCATCTGGGTGGAAGAGCCGTCGGTGGAGGAGACCATCGAGATGCTCAAGGGTCTGCGGGACCGCTACGAGGCCCACCACAACGTCAGCTTTTCCGAGGAGTCGCTGGTGGCTGCGGCTCGGCTGTCGAACCGCTATGTCACCGATCGCCAGCTTCCCGACAAGGCGGTGGATCTCATGGACGAGGCGGCTAGCAAGCTGCGCGTAGCCATTTACTCCATGCCTCCTGATCTGAAAGAGATCAAGTCCCGCCTCCAGAAGCTGATCAATGAGGAAGAGTCCGCCTGGCAGAACCGCGACTATGAGCGGGCCGCTCAGTACAAGGCCGAGCGAATGGCTATGGAAGCCGAGTTCATAGAGAAGCGCGATGCCTGGCGCCTGGAGACTGGCCTGGATGAAATCGTGGAGGTGGATGACATCGCCGAGGTGGTAGCCAGTTGGACCGGCATCCCGCTGACCAGCCTGTTGCAGACCGAGGCCGAGAGGCTGCTCGAGATGGAGGAGCATCTACACCAGCGGATTGTCGGCCAGGACGAGGCGATTGATGCCATTGCCGACGCCATCCGCCGTGCCCGGAGTGGCCTGAAGGATCCGCGCCGGCCCATCGGCAGCTTTATCTTCCTGGGCAGCTCGGGCGTGGGCAAAACGGAGTTGGCCAGGGCGCTGGCCGACTTTATGTTCGACGACGAAGATGCCATGGTCCGCATAGACATGAGCGAGTATCGCGAGCAGCACACCGTCAGCCGCCTCTTTGGCGCGCCGCCGGGCTACGTCGGTTACGAAGAGGGTGGCCAGCTCACCGAGGCGGTCCGCCGCCGGCCGTACCAAATCGTCCTCTTTGACGAGATCGAGAAGGCCCACCCCGACGTGTGGAACGCCTTGTTGCAGATCCTGGAGGATGGACGGTTGACCGACGGCCAGGGCCGTGTTGTGGATTTCCGCAACACGGTGCTGATCATGACCTCCAACATCGGCACGCAGTACGCCAAGGAGGGCGGCACGCTGGGATTCATCCGGTCCACCGACGGCGACGATGAGGCACGGGAGACAAAAAAGAAGATCGAGGAGGGTCTCAAGCGCACCTTCCGCCCCGAGTTCCTGAACCGCATCGATGAAATCATCATCTTCCACATCCTGACGTTGGAACACATGGAGGAGATTGTGGACCTGCAGATGGAGGAGATCCGCGAGCGGCTGGAAGAGCGGAGCATCACCGTCGAACTGACCGGCGCCGCCAGCAAGTGGCTGGCAGAGGAGGGATACGATTCAGCCTTTGGTGCCCGGCCGCTCCGCCGCACGCTGCAGCGGTACGTGGAGAGTCCCCTTTCCAAACGGATTCTGCGCGGCGAGTTTGAGGCTGGCGATCACGTGCTCGCCGACGTGGGCCAAGGGGAGGGAGAGGATGCCGGGTTGGTCTTTGAGAAGCAGGAACCTATCCCCGTGGAACTGCCTCAACAGCCAGCGGAAGTCGTGGAGACAGAAACGTAAACGAGTGCCCGCCCGCTGTTTTGGTCTGAGGGCTTGAAGGGGCTGAGGAGTCTGGCTGGAACCGTCAGACCCCTCAGTCTTTTTTGCCGGGCACATAGTGGCAGGCGCTGTCGTCTCTGTGAGCCAGGTAGAACTCGATAGCCTGCCGCGTAGTGAAGGTCAGCGGCAGATCCAGAGCAGCTTCTGGCCTGGCCCACAACCCGTCGCTCAATTCCTCACCGTCCAATAGCAATTCCCCCGTCCAGCGATCCACGACAAAGTCGAGATAAACCAGGTGGCGCCTGCCGTCCTTGTAGAGGGGCGGACGGATACGCTCTCCGACGCGCAAGAGCCGGTAACGGGTGGGCGTCAGGCCGGTTTCCTCGTACAGCTCGCGGACCAGGGCTTCGGCCACCGTCTCACCATACTCCACGTGGCCACCCGGAATGGCATAGTGTCCTTCCACCTTGCTGAACCGGGCTACAAACACCTCTCCCTGCTCGTTCACCAAGAGTGCGCCGGCGATCAGTTCAGGATAGGGCACGTCAGTCAGGGAAGCCATTCCAGCAAGCCGTCGATCTTGTCCAGGACAATGCAGTCGGCTTCGGGAAACAGCTTGTGGGGGTCGAAGAGCACGGGCGTCACGCCAGCGCGTTGGGCGCCCACCACGTCGGCCCAGTAGTTGTCGCCGACATAGACCGATTCCGTGGCTGTCCCGCCGATTCGCTCCAGGGCAGCATAAAAGATAGCTGGCTCCGGTTTGCGAACTCCCACCTCACCAGAAGCCAGAATCAGGTCAAAATAGGACCGCATCTCCAACTGGTCCAGCAACTCGTAGAATCGTTCCACACCGTCACGGTTGGTGATCAACCCCAGCCCGTACCCTCTGGCGCGGAGTTCGGTCAGCGTGTGGCAGCCGGCTTTTGGGCAGTGGTAAGCAAGCTCTACGTCCGCAAGTCGCCTCATAACCTCTTCCGCCAGAAGGTCCAGGTCGCCTTCGATGCCCACGGCTTCCAGCAAATGGCGGTTAAAGTGCCGCCAGAATTCCTCGCGAGAGAAACTGCCGAGCTGGCGGCTAATGATCGGGTCCATAAAGTACTCGTGCCGCCTCCGCCGCCCCAGGCGCTCAGTCTCAGCGCTGAGGGGCTGGCCAATCTCGGTGCAATAGGCGCTGATCACGTCAGAGCTGTCCGGCTCGTGGAAGACCAGCGTGCCGTCAAAGTCGAACAAGACGGTGCGGATAGTGTTTTTCACGTGGCATCCTTTCAGAGTCGCGGGCCCGGACTTGTCTGGGCCGCCTGATGAATATTGCCCCCGCTGAATCGCCCACGCGGGCAACTGGGCTGCATTGTAACACCGCCAGGCAGGCGTGTCAAAACCGGTCCTGCCACCAACTCTCCATCCTGTCACCTGCTTCACATCCAGCCTTGTGGGCATCGCCGAGCTCCCCAGTTACGAGGTAGGTATGACCTCTCTGCCAGGGCTGGGCGCCGATGGCTTAACCCGGACGACAACGCTGAAGGCCTTCAGCAGGGAAGAGTTCGGCGCCTTCATAACCAAGCTGCCCTGGCCCGAAGGGCAACCTGAGTACCCTCAGGCCCCAACCTGCCCCGGAGATCCAGGGAGCCGCTACGCCCTGCTAATCGACGTCGCCGGCGAAGACGAATCGGGAGGTGCGATGCACGTTGGCCGTGCGTTGCACCTGGAAAACCCACGCCGGGACGCCACCGCCCTCTCGGTCGTCGAGGTCGACCCACGCTTCGGCCAACTCCCCGCATACCGGTGCGTCGACCGCAAGCTGTGGCTCGGCGCCAAACACACCGCCCTGCACGCCCAGATCCTCGCCCTCGCCGGCCACTGGCACGCCGCCAAGCCCAATCCTGATTGGGCCATCGTCGTAGACGCCACCGGCATCGGAGCTGGCCTCGCCAGCTT
>CBDUWJ010000179.1:0-5674 GCA_965370895.1 uncultured Anaerolineae bacterium
CCCGCGCGCGCCCTACGCGATGATTTCGTCAATCCGCAGCCGGGTGTAGTTCTGCCGGTGCCCTTTCTTGCGGCGGTAGCGCTTGCTCGGCCTGTACTTGAAAACAATGAGCTTGCGACCCTTTGTCTGGCGGGTCACCGTGGCCTTGACCTTGGCCCCGTCCACCAGCGGCTGGCCGATCTGGGCACCAGCCCCATTGGCCACCAGGAGCACCTGATCCAGTTCGATCTGCTGCCCCACCTCGTAAGGCAGCTTTTCCACCTCGACAGAATCGCCAGGGCTGACCCGATACTGTTTGCCACCTGTCTTGACAACTGCGTACATGTGGACCGTCCTCCAACCTGCGGAATTGTGCTCCAGGGAACTCTCTTCCGCGACATCAACAAGCGGTGGGACCGCCTGCATCCCGCCGCTATGCTTGCGAAAGCGAATTATACCACCTCCCTGCTAATTGTCAAACTCAAAGAAGAGGTTGGTCCGCTCGATGCTGTGCGGGGCCACTGATAGGCCCATGACATCAAGAACTTCGTCGGGCCGGCCTGCACCCTGCGGACTGGCCTGCAAATGCATGGTTAGCACTTGGACTCCGTCCTGCCCGGCTTCCACTGTCACCCGTTGGACGAAGGGCCGTAGATCGTACGTCTGCCATCGACCTTTGTGCTGGCGCTGACGGAGAATAGCGGGCATCTCCAGCAGTGCCTGCACACGGGTGCGGATGGCTTCGACCGGCTCCTGGCTGTGAACCACCGCCAGGTAGTCGGCGGCACGCATCTGTGACTGGAGGGATGGTGCCCGAAGATCCACTTCCTCAGCGTCCAGAACACCCAGACCGTACGGCAGGGCAGGGGCCAGCCGGGCGAGCGACTCTCCAGGGGTCAGGGGCTCGGTCAGCCATACGTCCAGCAATTCGGCCCGACCAGTCACGCCCACCGGCAACGCCGCCGCAATCTGGAATCGGGGACGGGGATTGAATCCCTGGGAATAGGCCATCGGCAATCCTGCGCGGCGGAAAACCCGTTCCCAGGTCCGGTTCAGGTCCAGGTGCGAGATGTACTTGAGCGCATCGCCTTTGGCGAACGTGATTCGCAGCCGCTGCTGCGGAGTTGGGTCTCTGGTCACTGGATATTCCTCACTGGGACTTTGCTGGTGGGCATCCCCAGGCGTCGGCCGGCAGCCCGGCTTGCTCGTCGCGGAAGGCTGTGAGGATGCCACAGGCATAACACTGCTCTCGACAATCGGGCCGCGTTTCGCCCCGGTCGGAGGCCTGATAATCCTGGGCCAGGTACTTCTTTGTCACGCCAGCGTGAATGTGATCCCAGGGAAGTACTTCGTCAAGGGGTCTTGTGCGCCAGGCGTAGAAACCGACCTCCACTCCTGTCTCACGGAATGCCTGCTTCCAGGCCTCAACCCTGAACTGGTCACTCCAGCCGTCAAAACGGGCGCCCAGTTGCCAGGCGCGGTGGATCGTTGCTCCCAGCCGCCGGTCACCCCGGGACAGCACCGCTTCCAACAGGGTCTCCTGATAGTTGTTCCAGTTGAGTTTCAACCCCGGCCCACTTAAGTGCTTCTTCAGATAGTCCTGTTGCGCCCGGACGTCAGCTTCGGCCGCCAGGGGCACCCACTGGAAGGGAGTGTGGGGCTTGGGCACCAACGTGGAGACGCTGATGTTCACCTGGGCCTTGCGGCCCACGATCCGCCGCCCCACCGCCCGCACCTGCATCGCCAGATCGGCGATAGCGGCCACATCGTCCAGCGCCTGGGTGGGAAGGCCGATCATGAAGTAGAGCTTGATCGTCTTCCACCCCCGGCTGTAGACCTCTTCCACCACGGTCAGAAGGTCCTCGTCGGCGATGGCCTTGTTGATCACTCCCCGCAACCGTTCAGTGGCCGCCTCGGGGGCAAGAGTAAAGCTGGAACGGCGCCCCGTGGTCTGCAACTGCTCCATCAGGTCCACAGACACCGACTCGATGCGTAGGCTGGGCAGCGAGATGGACAGGTGGCCGTGCCGCGAATCGGTCGCGCCGTGGCCGTGGCGGGCCGCCAACTCGCGCACCAGCGTCTCGATGTGAGTATAGTCGCTGGAGCTTAGGGACAACAGCGCAATCTCCTCAAAGCCGCTGCTGGCCACAATTGCATCCACGGCACTCAAGATCTCCTCCACGGGCCGTTCGCGCACGGGGCGGTAGACCATGCCCGCGTGGCAAAAACGGCAGCCGCGCGTGCACCCCCGCTGGATCTCGATGACCGCCCGATTGTGAACCGTGTCTACATAGGGCACCACCGGCCGAGTGACCGGAGGTGGCAACGTTGCGAGGATCCGCTTTCGCACCGGTATCTGCGCCTGGGGCACCGTGGGCCTGACCTCCGCTACTGTCCCGTCGGCGTTGTAGCGTACGTCGTAGAAGCGCGGAACGTACAGGCCTGGGACCTCGGCCAGTCGCCGCAGCAGGGCCTCGCGTGTGTGGTTTTGGCGCTTTGCCTCGCGGACAGCAGCGGTTATGTCCAGAACCACCTCCTCTCCCTCGCCGAGGGCAAAGGCATCGACAAAGTCCGCCATCGGCTCGGGGTTGAAGGTTGCACCGCCACCGGCAATGATCAACGGATGGCGCTCATCACGCTGGGTCGCCAGCAGTGGCAGTCCGGCCAGGTCCAACGCGTTGAGCAGGTTCGTGTACAGTTGCTCGTAGGGCAGGCTAAAACCGATCAGATCAAACTCGGCCAGGGGCCGGCGGCTCTCCAGGCTGAACAGAGGCAGGCGGGCTGCTCGCATGGCCTGCTCCATGTCCACCCAGGGCGCATAGACCCGCTCGGCCAGCACGCTCTCCTGGCGATTGAGCACGTCGTACAGGATGGCCAGCCCCAGGTTCGACATGCCGATCTCGTAGATATCGGGGAAGGCCAGCGCCCAGCGCACCTCGCAGCCCCCCCAGCCCTTGACTATGCTATTCCATTCGCCCCCCGTGTAGCGTGCTGGTTTGCTGACTGTGGGCAGGAGGCGGTCCAAGACGTCGTCCACGCTCAAATCATACTCGCTCGGTCCGATTTGTGGGGATTATACCACAGCTTCGACGAAACACAAAGAGAAACGATCGCCTCAATCCTGCATGGCATGTTGCCAACGAACGATTCCACCTTCCACCATCGTCGTGTGCACGCGCAAATCCGCCGTCCCCCGCTCTTGACGCCCCCCGCCAACGGTGCTATACTCCCCATCACACAAGAGCCCAGGAGCCAGCGACGGCATGACCCAGCATCAACAGGCAAGCAGAGAGAGCGGATTGGCGCAGCCCAGCATCTCTGTTTTCTTCCCAGCCTACAACGACGGCGGGACCATCCCCAGCATGGTCCTCACCGCCCTGCTGACCCTGCGCGAGCTCGCGGACGACTATGAAGTGATCGTCGTCAACGACGGCAGCGCCGACTATACCGTCGAGGTGCTGGAAGAGCTGGCAGCCCGCTACCCTGAGCTACGCGTCATCCACCACGAGCAGAACCGGGGCTATGGCGGCGCGCTGCGCACCGGCTTTGCCAGCGCCACCAAGGACCTCATCTTTTACACCGACGGCGATGCCCAGTACGACCCCCGCGAGATGACCCGCCTGTACGACGTCTGGAGCGACCAGGTGGATTTCGTCAACGGGTACAAGATCAGCCGCTCCGACCCGCTTCACCGGGTCATCATCGGCCGCCTCTACCACTGGACCGTAAAGCTGGCCTTTGGCCTTTGCCTGCGCGATGTGGACTGCGATTTTCGCCTGATGCGCCGCAGCATCTTTGATACGGTTCACCTCAAGTCTGACTCCGGCGTCATCTGCGTGGAGCTGATGAAAAAGGTGCAGGACGCGGGGTTCCGCATCGTCGAGGTGCCGGTCCACCACTACCATCGCGCCTATGGCAAGAGCCAGTTTTTCAACTTCGGTCGCATATGGCGCACGGGGAAGCAGCTCTGGCATCTGTGGTGGGAGCTGCGCTGGCCCCAATTGGCCGGCGGCAGCAAGTCGGGGAGCGAGGTGTAATGTCCAACGATTGTGGTGCCGTAATGCGAGTTGACAACTCCAGCCACCTTGCCCGGTTCCGGGATAGGAAAGTGCTCATCACCGGAGGTCTGGGCTTTATTGGCTCAAATCTGGCCTGCCGGCTGGTGGAACTGGGCGCCGAGGTCCTCATCGTCGATTCCCTTATCCCTGAATATGGTGGCAACCTGTTCAATGTCGCCGGCATCGAGGATCAGGTGCGGATCAACATCGCCGACGTGCGCGACCGGTCGAGCATGGATCATCTGGTGCAGGGGCAAGACTATCTCTTTAACCTGGCCGGTCAGGTGAGCCATCTGGACAGCATGAGGGACCCCTTCACTGACCTGGAGATCAACTGTCGCAGCCAGCTCTCCATCCTGGAATCGTGCCGTTACAACAACCCAGACGTCAAGGTCGTCTTTGCCAGCACGCGACAGATCTACGGTGTGCCCGACTATTTGCCCGTGGACGAGCGCCATCTGCTGCACCCTACCGACGTAAACGGCATAAACAAGATGGCTGGCGAGTGGTACCATATCGTTTACAACAACGTCTACGGGGTGCGGGCAGCCTCACTGCGGCTGACCAATACCTACGGCCCGCGGATGCGCGCCCGCGACGCCCGGCAGACCTTCCTGGGTTTGTGGCTGCGCATCGTCGTCGAGGGCGGTGAACTGGCCATCTACGGTGACGGCCGCCAGGTCCGTGACTTTAACTACGTGGACGACGTGGTGGATGCCCTGCTGCGTGCCGCAGTCGACGATCAGGCCAATGGGCAGGTCTACAATCTGGGCGGAGATGAACCCATCAACTTGTTGCACCTGGCCCAGCTCCTGGTCAAGTTGGCCGGGCGGGGCAGCTACCGGCTGGTTCCCTGGCCCGAGAACCGCCAACGGATCGACATCGGCGACTATTACGGCGACTATCGCAAGATCCGCAGCAAGCTGGGCTGGTGCCCACGTGTGCCGCTCGAAGAGGGCTTGCGACGGACCCTCCGTTACTACGAAGAGCACCGTCACCACTACTGGGGGGAGGAGTGATGCCATCCCCCATCATACCGCTGGGCGACCTGCGACGGGATTATGCCCGCATCCGACCCGAGATCGACGAGGCCATCGACAGGGTACTGCGCCGGGGCTGGTTCGTCCTGGGCGAGGAGGTCGAAGCCTTTGAGGCGGCATGGGCCAAGTACTGCGGTGTGGCCCAGGCGGTGGGGGTGGGCAACGGCACGGACGCCATCCAGCTTGCCCTGCGGGCGGCCGGCGTCGGCCCCGGCGACGAGGTGGTGGTGCCGGCGCTGACGGCGACCTTTACCGCCCTGGCGGTTTCGATGGCGGGCGCGACACCTGTGTTCGCCGACATAGACCTGGAGCGCTACACCCTCGATCCGATGGCGTTTGAAGCGGCCATCACGCCTCGCACGGCAGCCGTCGTCCCCGTGCACCTCTACGGCTGCCCGGCTAACATGGACCCTATCCTCGAGATCGCCCGGCGGCACGATCTGCTGGTGCTGGAGGATGCCGCTCAGGCCCACGGGGCTCGTTACCGGGGCACGCGGGTCGGTGGGTTGGGCGATGTGGCGGCCTTTAGCTTTTACCCCAGTAAGAATCTGGGCGCCTACGGCGACGCGGGGGCCATCGTCACGGACGATACCGCCC
>CBDUWJ010000180.1:0-5637 GCA_965370895.1 uncultured Anaerolineae bacterium
TGAGAGTCTGGCGTAGTGTGGCGAATCGTTGCCAGGTCTCCTCCGGGCAGGCAAGGCTGGGATGGATCTGGGCCAGCACGTTCAAAGCGTCCAACCGACAGAGCGCACGCTCAGGCTCCTGTTCACGCAGGATGAGGTAGAGCTCGTGGCGGATGCGCTCCCCCGAGACGCGGGAGAGCATGGGCAGCGCGTTGTCTATCAGTTCGGCCGTTCGGGGCTCGATGACAAAGCCCAGCCGTTGCTCAAAGCGCGCGGCGCGCAAGATGCGCGTGGGATCCTCGATGAGGCTCAGGCTGTGGAGTACCCGGATCTGCCCGTCACGCAAGTCTTGCTCTCCGCCATAGAAATCCAAAAGTTGACCGTAATGGCCCGAGTCGAGACGGATTGCCAGGGTGTTGATAGTAAAGTCCCGGCGGTGGACGTCGGCTTTGATCGAGCTGCGCTCCACTTCCGGCAGGGCAGCCGAGTAGGCGTAAAACTCCATTCGTGCCGTGGCGAAATCAAGAGAGGGAATGCCAAATGAGGTCGCCGACTCGAACTCGCTGGATCCGACGGCTTGCTCGGCAATGCGGCCCTCCAAGATGATCTTGGCGGTGCCAAAGCGCTTGTGGCTGCGGGTGCGAGCGCCCACATGGCGTGCCAGCCGCCGTGCCAACCGGATAGCATCACCCTCCACGACCAGATCCATATCGAGGGTCGGTTCGCCGAGCAGTAGATCGCGGACGAAGCCACCCACAACATAAAGAGGGTAGCTCATCTCCTGGGCCAGTTGGCTGGCTTCCCTGAGCAGGTCGAGCAGCGGCCCAGGCAGCGCAACCTCGATCTTTTGCGCGATCTCCCGCCGGCGCAGTGGTTGGTGGGGGTTGGTGGCCCACAGCTTGATCAGGTCTGTGCGCGTCACAACACCGATGATCTGATCGTTGCTCACCACCGGCACCTGTCCTACGCTGAACTCGGTCATCACCTGTTGGAGCCACTCCACCGAGTCGGATGGAGTCACGCAGATGTGGCCTTTAGTCATATAATGACTTACCGGCATACCGCCCAGGCGCAAGCGTTTGGCCCTGTCGATCTCGCGCCGGGTGAGGATGCCGAGGATAGTGCCCGCTTCGTCGACGATGGGAAAGCCCTCAAACCCGTATTTGAGCATTTCTTCAGCAGCCTTGTCAACTGTGGCGTGGGGCGACAGCGTATGGACGCCATAGGACATGATCTCTGCCACGGTATCGATGGGATGGATGTGCCGTTCCAAAAAGTCGAGGAGCCTCTGACGGGTGGTCTTGAGATCCGCATCGCGAATGAGGGCGGCTGCCGCCCGGGTATGTCCACCGCCCCCAAAGTGACTAGCGATATGACCCACATCGACAGCGTCGGTCGTTGAACGGGCCACCAATTGGCGGTGCTCGCCCAAGTCAACCAGAAGAAAGAGGCCGGCCGGGTCGTACAGGTCGCGGATCCTGTGGGCCAGGGTGGAGATCTCTTCCACGTATCCTTCAGCCAATGCTACAGCGATGACGATGGTATGTCCGGCGAAATCCAATACCTCGGCGCTGTCCAACAGCGCATCGTAGAGGGCCAGTTGCGGGGCTGTAAGGGCATGGTGCAGAAAATCGCTAACCACGGCCAGGTTGGCGCCCTGCTCCGCCAGCCATGCGGCGCATCGCAGATCGCGGGCGGTGGTGGTGGGATAGACCAACGAACCGGTGTCTTCGTAGATGCCCAGGGCCAACAGAGTGGCTTCCACTGGCGTGAGCGAGATCCCCTGGGCGATGATCTGCTCCAATAGCAGGGTGACCGTGGCCCCCACCTCCTCGCCAACGTAGGTCCACTTGGGCGGCAGGTCGCGACTGAGGGGGTGGTGATCGATGATCTGGACTACAGTGTCGTCGCTCATGCCCCTGGGCGTGATCAGGGTCTGGGTGTCCACCAAGATGATGCGCTCTACGCTCATGCGGTGGGGCAAGTCCTCGTAGCGGACGTAGGGCAGCTCATCCCAGTAAAGGGTCAAAAAGTCGCGCAGATTGCGGTTGGGGCGGCGGGGCAGCACCGGTCGAGCCTGCGAATAGAGCTTGCGAGCAGCGAGCTGCGAAGCCAGAGCGTCAAAATCGGTGTTCTCGTGGGTGAGTATCAGTTGCACGCCCATTGACGTCCTTCTGTGTCCATCGGGCCGAGGGGGCATTCTTTCAGTGGACGATGTGGTGCCTCAGCCCTCCTGTGAGACGAAAATGCCCTGAACCAGTACGCCCCAACGGGTCCTCTACTGCTCGATCCGCGTCCGTATTTCAGCGCTTCCACACCCGGGAAACGCTGGTCACGGACGGGTCGAACCGGCTCGCCAAAGTCCGGATTGGAGCGACAAATCGCAGTGCACCGATTATACCACACAATGGGGCAAGGGGACAATCGGAGCGAAGGGGCCACTTCTCAGACCTGACGGCCTGGAACATGATTCAGCCAGCGAGACTGCCCGTTGCCACAGCGTCTAGACCAGATCCGGCTCCCTTCAGACCTGTGGGGTCTATGATTGACACCCGATCAGGGTTGTGGTAAGCTGGGATTGGTTCGGTGTGGAGAGCGGACCAATCTGGCAGGGAGCACTGACCCGGCCAGGATCGGGCACAGGGCGATGTCAGAAACTCTGATCGGTACCATCGAACGGATCACCTACTACAATGAGGAAAACGGCTACACCGTGGCGCAACTCACACCCGAGGGCCGTGGGTACACCGTTACGGTCGTAGGCAACCTGCTGGAGATGAGCCCCGGCGAGTCCCTGCGGCTCCACGGAGGCTGGGCGACCCATCCCCGCTACGGACGCCAGTTTCAGGTGGAAGGCTACACCACCATGCTGCCAGCCACGGCTGCGGGCATCGAAAAGTACCTGGGCTCCGGGCTCATCAAGGGCATAGGGCCAGTGATGGCGAAGCGCATCGTGCGACACTTCAAGCTCGACACGCTGCACATCATCGAGGAAGAGCCGCTGCGCCTCCGTGAGGTACTGGGCGTGGGAAGACATAGGGTGTCGCTCATCCAGCGGGCCTGGGAAGAGCAGAAGGCCATCAAAGACGTGATGCTCTTCCTGCAGAGTCACAACGTCAGCACCGGACACGCGGTCAAGATCTACAAGACCTATGGCGACGCCAGCATAGACGTGGTGCGCAACGATCCCTACCGCCTGGCCCGCGACATCCACGGCATCGGCTTTCTCACAGCCGACAAGATAGCCCGCGAGATCGGTCTGGCCCACGACAGCCCGCAGCGGGTGCAGGCCGGCATCTCCTATACCCTGAGCCAGATGGCCAACGACGGCCACGTCTACGCCCCGCAGGGTGAGTTGATTCACGAGAGCACGGGAATCCTCGACGTGCCATCTGGCATGGTGACCGAGGGGATCGGGTGTCTGCTCGTTGAGCAGCGGCTCTGTAGCGAAGCGATCTCCTATGATATGCCAGGTGACCATCCCACCGCCCAGGCGCTGGGCGAGGAGAAGGCCATCTACCTGCCCCCGTTCTACTATGGGGAAATCGGCGTGGCCAACAAGTTAAAGGTGATCCTGCACACGGAAAAGAGCCGTCTGTCCTTCTATCGGGAGGCCAACCTGGAGCGCGTGTTCGACCGCCTGGCGGAACCGGGCAGTTCGGAGCGCCGCCCGTTGGCGCTGAACGAGGGCCAACAGAAAGCGGTACGCACGGCGTTGACGCACAAAGTTACGGTTCTCACGGGCGGACCAGGCACGGGCAAGACCACTGCCGTGCAGACCATCATCCACCTGCTGGAGGCGAAGCGCCTTCGCTACGCCCTGGCGGCGCCCACAGGCCGGGCTGCCAAACGCCTGGCAGAGGCAACCGGGCGGGAGGCAAAGACGATCCACCGGCTCCTGGAATTCAAACCACAGAGAGGGTCCCAGTTTCAGCGGAACGAGGGATATCCGCTTGAAGCGGACATGGTCATCGCCGACGAAGCCAGCATGCTCGACCTGCTTTTGACCAATAACCTGCTGAAAGCCATTCCTCCCGAAAGCCACCTTCTATTGGTGGGTGATGTGGACCAACTGCCCAGTATTGGCGCCGGAAATGTGCTCAACGACATCATCCAATCAGGGGCGGCGGCGGTGGTGCGCTTGGACGAGGTCTTTCGCCAGGCGGAAGGTAGTCTGATCATCAGGAACGCCCACCGCATCAACCAAGGCGAGATGCCCCTGTTTCTCAAGGCAGCAACCGACTTTTTCCTTTTTCCCGCCGAGGATGCCGAACAAGCCGCTGGCCTGGTCGTGGACCTGGTGCAGAACCGCATCCCTCGCAAGTTTGGCATGGACCCAATGGGGGACATCCAGGTGCTGTCGCCGTTGCACCGGGGTGCGGCGGGGGTGGGCGAGCTCAACCGGCGTTTGCAGGCGGTCCTGAATCCTGCGGCGCAGGGCAAGGCCGAGCGGCGTCAAGGATCGCAGGTGTTCCGCGCCGGCGACCGGGTGATGCAGGTCCGCAACAACTATAACAAACAGGTCTTTAACGGCGACATGGGGCGCATCACCGTCATGGATTCGGTGAACCAGGTGCTTACTGTGCGGGTGGACAACCAGGATGTGGCCTATGAATTCTCAGAGTTGGACGAGCTGGTCCACGCCTACGCCGTAAGCATCCACAAGAGCCAGGGCTGTGAATTCAGGGCCGTCGTCGTGCCGGTGTTGGCCGCGCACTATGTGATGCTCCAACGCAATCTGCTGTATACGGCCGTGACGCGAGCCAAGGAGTTGGTGGTGCTGGTGGGCACGCGCCGGGCCATCGCCATTGCTCTGCGCAACAACAAGATCATGGACCGCCACACAGCCCTCAGCGCCCGGCTTCGGAAATAAGAAAAGTCTCCAGAGTCTTGCCCTCGCGGCTTTGCCATAGCGTGCCTGGCAGAACAACGGTGTCTTGAGATCCCCGCCAGGGTGGTCTAGTGCTCGCCAGTCAGTGGCACGAAAAGGACGCCGGTAACGTTCCGCTTTTTGATCTCGTCCCCCTGCTTTGTGATCTGCCACAGGGTCTGGTAGCCGCCCGGGGGGCCGACGGGGACCACTAGACTGGCGCCATCCTTCAACTGCCGTACCAGGGGTTGGGGGATGTGGTCGGGGGCGGCGGTGACGATAATGGCGTCGTAGGGAGCGTGCGCCAGCCAGCCATGGTACCCATCGGCGTGCTGGGTGTGCACGTTGCGGTAGCCCAGGCGTGCCAGCCGCTCCTTGGCTTCGAGGGCCAGGGGTTCGATGATCTCGACCGTATATACCTCGTCAACGATTTCGGCCAATATGGCGGCCTGGTAGCCAGAGCCAGTGCCAATCTCCAGAACACGGTCGGTGTCGTGCAGGTCGAGGAGCTCAGTCATGAGGGCCACGATGTACGGCTGGGAGATCGTCTGTCCGTGGCCGATGGGCAAGGGGTGGTCGGCGTAGGCCTGAGACTCGTAGCGGGCGGGCACGAACTCGTGTCGGGGCACGCGCTCCAGGGCAGCCAATACGTCCTGATCCGTCACACCCCGGCGGCGGATCTGGGTTTCTACCATCTTCATTCTCTCCTCCAGCCGGTCGTCGCTCTCTTTGTGAACCATGGCGGTGGGGGCCCTGGGAACGGCAGGGGCCGCGGATGCGGTGGGGGC
>CBDUWJ010000181.1:0-5637 GCA_965370895.1 uncultured Anaerolineae bacterium
CCTATACGACGATCATGTGGGTCCTGGTCTGGAGCCCGGTGACCGGCGTGTACGGCTGGGACTGGGTCTGGATTGGCCTGGGCGTGGTGCTTGACCTTATGAAGTGGGGGCTGATCGGCAACAGTCGCCGGCAGATCCCGGGATACCCGCAGACGGGCTATTAAGCACCGACTGCGCTTGCAGTAGGGACGAGTCGCCGACCTGCCCCTACCAGCGAAAGGAGATAAGAATGTCAGAAACAACGGCGAACTCGCCAGCCTGGTACATGCTCACCAGAGAGGCGACGGCACAGAAATTGGGGGTGGACCCGGCTCAGGGACTGAGTGGTTCCGAAGCAGCTCAACGTCTGCAGCAGCATGGCCCCAATGTAATGTCCGAAGCCCCGAAAGAGCCCCTGTGGCTTGCTTTTCTGAAACAGTACAAGGACTATATGCGGATCGTGTTGACTGTGGCTGCCGTGGCCAGCCTGCTCGTTGGCGAGTACGGGACCGCTATCCTTCTGTTTCTCATTACCGCGGGCAATGCCTACATGGCCCTGCGCCAGGAACACAAGGCCGAGGAAAGCGTGGCCGCCCTGAACAAGATGATGGTGGCCACGGCTCGCGTCCGGCGGGATGGGCAGGTCATTGAAATCCCGACGGAGGAAATCGTACCGGGGGATGTTGTCCTGTTCGAAGCCGGCGACCGGGTACCCGCTGACGGGCGCTTGCTGGTGGCGGCAACCCTGGAGATTGAGGAGGCGGCCCTCACCGGGGAAGGCACCCCGGTACTAAAAGACACTGCCTCGATTGAACAAGCAGATGCCCCGCTGGGCGACCGGCTCGATATGGGTTATATGAATTGCGGTGTGACCCGGGGGCGCGGCGAAATGCTGGCCACGGCCACCGGAATGGAAACCGAGGTGGGGCACATCGCCGGCATGCTGCAAGCGGTTGAGGATGAAAAGTCTCCCTTGACCAAGCAGATCGACGGTCTGACCCTTGTCATCGCCGCCCTGGCTGGCGTTGCCTTGATCTTGATCTTTGCGATTGGACTGGGTTACGGCGTCTCGTTCGGCGATCTATGGGTCACGGGGATTGCCCTGTCCATTGCGGCCATTCCCACCGGTCTGCCTGTTGTCGTGACCGTGATCTTGGCCATGGGCGCAACAGAGATGGCCAAGCGCAACGCGATTATCAAACGCCTGCCGGCGGTAGAGACCCTGGGATCGACCTCGGCGATCTGCACCGACAAGACCGGTACCCTCACCCTGAACCAGATGACGGCCAGCGACCTGGTCATTGCTGGATACCAATACTCGGTGACCGGCCAGGGATACGGATCGAACGGCGAGATACGTCGCGTGGGCGGCGCTGGAGAAACTAACCTGGATCCGATTCTGCTGCCGATGGTGCTGTGCTCCGACGCGGTGGTCACCGATGGCGAACTGGTGGGCGACCCCACCGAAGGCGCTCTGGTCGTGTTGGCCCAAAAGGGAGGCCTCATGGTCGGCGCTACTCGCCAGCAGTACCCCCGCATCGCCGAGGTCCCGTTCGACTCGGCCTACAAGTTGATGGCTACCTTTCACAACATGGTCAATGCCGAGGGCGACCCGGTGGTTCGCTGCTACGTTAAGGGCGCGCCAGATGTGCTCATTGCCCGCTCGGCATCTATACTGGGATCGGGCGGCACGGTAGAGCCCCTGGCTGGTGGGGCCCGGGAGAAGGCTCTGGGAGCCAATGAGCAGTTGGCCGACCAGGGGAAGCGGGTGATGATCGTGGCGGGACGCGACCTGGACCCAGCCACGTTCGACCCCGAGGCAGACCTACTGCAGGAAGTGAATGACTTGACCTTGTTGGGGATGGTTGGCATCGTCGACCCATCCCGGCCCGAAGCCAAAGCCGCCATCGCCGAATCCCTATCCGCCGGGATCCGGGTAAGGATGATCACCGGCGACCACGCAGTGACTGCAGCTGCGATCGCCGGTGAACTGGGCATCGAGGGCCGGGCCATCACCGGCGCCGAGTGGGCGGCCATGAGCGACGAGGAGGCAGCCACCCAGATAGACGATATCGGCGTGATCGCCCGCGTAGCGCCGGAGGACAAGGTCCGGCTGGTCAAGACTCTGCAGGCAAACGGAGAAATTGTAGCCATGACGGGGGATGGCGTGAACGATGCGCCCGCCTTGAAAACGGCCGACATCGGAGTGGCCATGGGCATTACGGGCACCGATGTATCCAAAGGAGCGGCGGTCATGATCCTGACCGACGACAACTTTGCCACCATCGTGAGCGCCGTCGAATACGGCCGCATCATCTACGACAACCTGCTCAAATACCTTCGCTTTCAGATGGCCAGCCTGTTCGGCTTTATCCTGGCCTTTCTGGGAGCGGCGGCCCTGGGTGTTACCCTTATGTTGTTCGGGCCGTTACAGATCCTATTCGTGAACTGGGCCATTCAAATGCCCATTGGCGCCGCCCTGGGGTTCGACAGCCCAACGCCTGGCTTGATGAAACGAAAACCCCGCCCGGCAGACGAAAAGATCATGCCTTGGCCGCTGGCGATTCGCCTGTTTCTCGTCGGGCTCATCGCGGCGCTTCTCTCCATCGCCGCCTACCAGGGGGCCGATACCCTGTTCGGCTCGAACGCGAGCACCCAGACCATGGCTATGGTCATGTTCTCCATCCTGGCCATACCGATTTCACTCGGTCTGCGCCATCCAACTGAGACCATATTCCGGGCAGAGACCTTGACCAATCCGAAGTTGTGGCTGGCCTATGGCTGGGTTCTTCTCATCCTGGTTCTGGTTACCGAAGTCCCATTGTTGCAGAAGGTTCTTGAAACAGAGTCCCTTACCCCGCAACAGTGGGGCATCTGCCTGGTCGCTGCCGTGCTCTTTCTCTTTGCCGGCGAGATCGTCCGGCTTGTACTGAGATTGACCATAAAGCGGCCCCAGTAGAGCGAAACCAAACGTTGAAGGTGCAACCCACTTGGAGTGGGTTGCACCTTCGGTAGTTGATCCGGGAAAGGGCATGCCATGAAACTGGTACGCATCGTATCTGGCACACGCTACCTTGCCATCATTCCGATTATCGGGCTCGCTTTGGCGGCTGGAGCCCTTTTTGTGTTCGGCGGCTTTGGCCTGATCAAGTTTCTGGTCCAGGCCATAATCCAGGTGTTCGTGGGCTCGGGAGCAGAGGCACACGCTGACGATCTCCCCATCTACATCGAGATCATCGAGTTCGTGCATCTGTTCCTGATCGGCACGGTACTGTATATCACGGCTGTTGGTCTCTACCAGCTCTTCATCTCAGAGGTCGAGTTTCACGGCTGGCTCAAGATCGACAGTACCGAAGACCTGGAGATGAACCTCATCGGCGTGACAGTAGTGGTTCTGGCCGTGGGTTTCCTGGGCATGGTGTTTACTGCCGAGCCCGCCGACCTGTTGCAGTTGGGAGTGGCCATTGCCTTGCCCATTGCTGCCCTGTCGCTTTTCGTCGGTCTGAGAGCATGGTCGACGAGCCTCTCGCGCTCCCACTCCGAGCCTGCCGAGAAGGAAGGGGCCAAGGAGAGAATACCGGCACCGGAGGCCACAGGGGAATAGGGTCGCAGGCATGCCGACATACGACAGGCCAAGACCGAATCGACAAAGTACCCAGGAGAAGCCTAGCAATAGATCAACCCTCATCTTGGAATGCAGACCTGACAGGTCTTCTTCGGATCTGGCAGGTGCGGCGCCCAGGACCAATCGGGGAACGTTCGAGGCTTGCCTGTGGAGTAAAAGACCTGTCAGGTCAGTTGACATTCAGGATGGCTGATGGCAATGGGGGCAAGTGGCGTACCGCAGATGACAGGGCAGGCGGTAATTGAGAGAACGATGGGTGAAGGATCGTCGACACATTGCATAATGAGGAGGCATTAACATGCCAAGAGGACGCGCTGGAGCCAGACGTGGTGGAGCAAGACGAACTGGCAGGCGGACCGCGAGGCGGACGACCAGGCGAAGAACGGTCCGGCGCACGAGAAGGCGTCGAAGGCGAAGGCGCGTGCTGGTGGGAGGCATGGTCCTCCTGGCGGTAGGCGGCGCCGTGGCCTATGGTGCCGTCAAGCTGAGCCAGAAGGACGCCGGCCGGATCGAGGAATACACTGGCAGCTCCGTCGAGGAACTGACCGAGGAAGAGCTGGTACAGGCCATGAAGGACCTGGGCATCGAATCGATCGACCTGAGTGACGAAGACAAAGCAGCCCTCATTGCCGAGGGAGACCAGGCAACCGTGGATGGAGCGACGGTGACCTACCAGGGACAGCCTCAGGCTGCTCCCCCGCCCCCCGCTGCGGCTGCCCCTCTGCCCGTGGCTGAGACGTCGTACCTTGACGAACTCGAAAGGCTGGCTGGCCTGCGCGACCAGGGGATCATTTCCGAAGAGGACTTTGAGGCCAAGAAGGGCCAATTGCTGGGCCTGTAGAAGTCGCCTCGACTGGTTGTGGCTGGGGCTCGCTGTTGTGGCCGATATCGGCATGTATGCTGGCGGTGTTTCCGATGACCAGCGGCGCGGTGACCCACAAGGTGACCGACGCGACCAAGGACAGCGGCCTCGAGTGCGGGTTGTTCTACGTCAACCTCTTCAAGGAGCAGGAGGCATTGCTGTAGGAGGACTTGAGCGGAGAGTAGTTGGCACATCTCAGGCTCCGCGTGCTGATACATGCCCGGTGCCTGAGAAGTGCCAATCAAGAGACTTGGTACACCAACGAGAGAGAACGAACGGAGTACGCATATGGAGATGCTTGACAGGTTTCCGCTTTGGGCAGTCTATTTGGGGACGGTGGCTGTGGTTCTTGTGGCCGCCGAGATCGGCTTTCGAATCGGTACTTGGCTACGGCGCCGGGATCCCGATTCAGGGAAGAGCCCGGTGACAGGTACGATGGTCGGTGGCTTGCTGGGTCTGATGGCGTTTCTCCTAGCCTTTTCGATCGGGATTGTCATCAATCAGCACAACGGCCGCAAGGCAATGGTCGTCACTGAGGCTAATGCTATCGGAACCGCCTATCTCCGGGCAGGCTTTCTTGGCGAGCCCGATGGGACGGCGTCGCGCGATCTCTTGCAGGAGTATGTGGTGGTGCGCGTCGCGGCTGTGGCTGATGCGGCACTATTCAAATCCTCCGTGAGTCGTTCGGAAGAGATCCACGGCCAACTGTGGTCGATCGTGGAGGACAATGTCAGGCAGGGACAGGACTCGGCCATCATGGCTCTTTTCGTTGACTCGGTCAATGAAGTGATCGACGTTCATACTCTGCGCCTGACTGCCGCTGACCTTCGCCTGCCGAGACTGTTGGGGACGGTGTTGTATACAGCCACAGTGCTGAGCTTTCTACTGGTAGGAGTCTCCAGCAGTGCCGACGGGAAACGGGATCCCTTCACCATCTTGCTCTTTGCGCTGGCGTTTGTCGCGGTCTTGATGATCATCGTCGATCTCGACCGGCCGCAACAAGGACTCCTCACCGTCAGCCAGACAGCGATGCAGGATCTGTTGCGAAGCATGACAGCGCCCACGCCTTGAGCGCTGGAATACCAGAAGTCTCCGAAGGCTGGGCCATCGCAGAAACGGGGGCTGAGGGTAGCGGTGAGCTTGCGGTCGCCCATTTAGACAAGAGGGCATC